>ASZJ01000226.1 GCA_000416275.1 Osedax symbiont Rs1 | reverse complement strand
AATATGGGACACCCACTTTAAATTTCAGGCCTCACTTCATCAAAATCGACTTCGTAATATCACCTAACAAAAGTAGCTTAAACCACTGCTATTAAAAATATCCTAGTATAGAATCATGCTAATTTAACGACAGGCACGATTTTTCGTCAAGCGTCTCAGAAACAGACAGTTTATTGCTCAAACAAAGATTGGGTAAAGCTAACAGGAAAGGGATGATGACCCCTGAATAGGCGGTATTGTGTGTTTTCTTAGACAAACTTAGGCAGCTTTTAAACGCAAAAAACAGATCCCGCATTCTGTTGACCCTGTTTTTCCTCTGTGTAGCGCAGCGCCTCTGTGTCCTCTGTGGTGAAAAAATCTTTAAAAGATTGCTCGTTGTTTTGGAACTTGATGCTAAAGTGATATAAATAGTCCCTTATATAATGAAGTGCACAAGTGCTAAGCAGGACGTAAGTGAGCGTTGCGTTTCCATTGGTCTACACGGAAGAAACGGGTATCGACTAGATTAAACTGCTCGAATATATCCTTAACCTTCTCGTGTATAATAATTTTATCCATGTCTATATTAGACATGCGAAAGATTAAGCGCTCATCTTCTGGTATTAACAGCATTTTATGAAAGTCTAAAGTAATTGTTTCTACACTAGGCTTCAAGCCCTCGTCAATCATCTCTTCTGCAAACTCGTCAAGCGTCGAGCGCTCTATGTAGCACCAATCTTTACGTTGAGTGGTATTAACAAAGAAGTAGTTATAATGAGAGGTTCCGTCTACTTCAGTGTATACCGCAGGATAATACTGAATGTGATCAATAGGGTACTTAAGAAGTTTATTACGAACTTCCTTTTTTATCATAAAGTCAGAGCCTCTGAATATCAGATCACCTATTCTTTCACCTAAGCCTAACTTCTTGTGTTGCTCTGCATGGCCTAACGAAAAGAACATCGCTCTACCTGAAGGAATAGGTCGCACACCCATTGGTAAACGTGCCGTTTCTTCATCTGGTTTAGCGGAAACTGTTTCATCTTTTGTGCCATCTCTTGAAATAATATAATACTTGTCATCTAAACCTTCCATGTCAATTCCCCGCTGTTATCTTATAAACACTTGGTTTAGCGAAAGTTATATTCTCTTTTATTTTCTGTGTTCTAGCCTTTTTCCCTTTCAAATGATCGGTGTTACTTGAGCATTCATAGTTAAAGCGAAGGCTTTTAGCATCTGGAATACTATCAGCATCACAACAGCCTTTAGTATTGCGACCAAAGTGAGTAAAGATACTAGTTAAAGCTAGTTCATGATTGTTAATATCTCGTGCAACTTGTTTGCTAAGTATTCGCATCATTTTTAAAAGCTTAGTTTCTTGCTTCTTCTCACAATAGTCGCCATCGTCTATATAACCTTTTACTTTTATGGCTCTTTCCTCTAGTTCTTTATGGTAACTAGGTGGATGAGAGTCATCATCATCATTATTCCCATTATCTTCATGAACAACGGCTGGGTGGTTACCACGATGTAACTGCACATTTAAATGGCAAGCTCCTTGAAGCGTACAAGGAATAAGCGCTATGTTAGACACATGATTAATATCATAACCTAAATGTTCAATGTCATATGAAACACCGCTTTCTTTAAGTGCCTGATTAGACACCAAATGATGGGCCTGCATTTTAACTCCATGATGTATAGGGTGACTCTTAATGCCATCTACCGCTTTTAATATATTGTCACGATACCCCAATTTATAGCCACTCCTTAGTATTATTAATCGGTCAATGGCTTGTTGTAAGGCAAAGATACAAGGGACAGCCACTTTAAATTTCAGGCCTCTTTTCACCAAAAACCAGCTTCGTATTACCGCCTATCAAAAGTAGCTTAAACCACTGCTATTAAAAATCTCCTAGTATAAAATCATACTAATTTAACGATAGGAACAATCTTACGTCAAGCGTCTTAGAAATAGACAGTTTCTTGCTCAAACAAAGTTTGGGTACAGCAAGCAGAAAATGGATGATGACCCCTGAATAGGCGGTATTATGTATTTTCTTAGACAAACTGAGGCAACTTTGAAGGACAAAAGACCAGTCTGTTCCCGCATTCTGTTGAAGAGATAAGGGACACCCACTTTAAATTACCTTAAGGTCAAGTGATTTCAGGTGCAGTTTCGCTGCAGCGAGTTCATTTCTTTTTTGCGAAAAAAAGAAACCGAACCAAAGAAAAATTCGCCCTACCATTGCCGAAAGATCCCTACGCTATTCACTACAATTTAGCAAATAGCTCCGGCGTCAATACAAGGGGGATTGTAGCTCCGTAGCTGACATTTTACGCAAACGATACTTTTAGTTTCTAAAATTTCAAAGATCAGGGATATTGTTTGATTTATTTGTGCATTGCAGTGATATAAACAGTGTGTCCCTTATGTTTATTATGTTTGGCCGCTAGATCACATCACATATGGTTATAAAAAACTCCTGTCCTAAAGCATTTGTAATCTGAATAACAAAGCCAATTTACATCTTTAGTACAATATTTAGGCTAAAAATGTTGGCTATAATAGCGACGCAAAAGCCAATTAATTTTAGTCCTGATTTATTTGCTTGTTAGCCATAATGTGCCTCCCTATGACAGTTTGGACAAATAGCAACTGTATTGTGCAGAGTATCCTCCCCGCCTTTAGCAAGCATAATTTTATGGTGGACTTCTAAATATGGAGAGTCATCCTTTTTACGATTAAACGGCGCTGATCTATGACAGACTTCACATCTCCCTTTAGCTCTTAACAATGTTGCTTTAACAACATAAGGGTTACGTTGATAATCTGTAAGAATAACTAGTTTTTTCTTCGGCCTACCTTTTGCCTTTTTAGCCTTTCTTATAATAGCTTCAGGTGATTCATGCCCCACTTCAACTATGCCATCTGGTTGGTTACCTGATATAATTCTTATTAGGGAGTATTCCCGTTCAGCTAACTCTCGCCTCGCATCAGCAGTGTTAAAGCTTTTCGGTTCTGAATCAATTATAAGTGCCCATATATATTTAGCTGGATACAACTCATTATTTTGATCTGCTACATACCATTCTCGGTTAACCAGTCGCCATGGCCTCTCACCGTCATTAAACCTTTTGAAGGCTAGTTCTACATCTGAATCCATGGAGCAGCTCCTTTTATGGCTAACATGTTAATACTGCGCATGCGCGTTTGTAAAAATAACGAATTTTAAGTGATTTCTTTTTTGAGGTTTAAGGTCAAGTGATTTCAGGTGCAGTTTCGCTGCAGCGAGTTCATTTCTTTTTTGCGAAAAAAAGAAACCGAACCAAAGAAAAATTCGCCCTACCATTGCCGAAAGATCCCTGCGCTATTCACTAAATTGACGGCCGCGCAGATTCGCCATCCATGGCTCAACTACGCTTTCCGCGACGTCCTGTCGCTACACTCGCCAATTTAGCAAATAGCTCCGGCGGCAATACAAGGGGGATTGTAGCTCCGTAGCTGACATTTTGCGCAAGCGATACTTTTAGTTTCTAAAATTTTAAAGATCAGGGATATTGATTTATTTGTGTATTGTAGGGATATAAACAGTGTGTCCCTTATGTTTCTGCTTAATTTTCATTACCGCGGAACAGACAAATCTGGCTCCGATCTTTTCCAGTTCTTTGGATCTGTTTTATAACCAAGTCGTTTTACCTTTTTTAACTCTAAGAAATTAGAAGGTAATTTTTTAAAAACCTCAGTAGAAGTTCGTTCAAAAGCTTTTAAAGAAAAATTTGTTTGCATACCATCTTGCCAATTATTCCAAGTATTCTTCCTTACTCGATTAGAAATACGGAGATAAATTTGCTCATTACACAAATCCATATAATTATAGATTTCATTATTTGCGGTATCTTTTTCAGAAATGGTAAGCTCTTCGCCAATTAAAGCTTTGTATGGAATTCGACGGACTATTTCACGATATTCTTTATTCAATGAATCTTCAAAAGAGGTTCTCTGTTGTTCGTTATTTTTAATTAGTTGCCAAACGGCAATAATTACACCAAAAGTAGTTGCATAGGGTGCCAAGAAAGCATATTCAGTTAAAAATTCAATGATAAAAACATTTCCATAATGGTATAAAACACATTCATAATCTGAAAAAATGGTCGGCTAAGCTCACGAAGATATGGATGACGAACTGTTTTTTCGACTTCAGCAACTGGTTATAGGTTTATGATGCATTATATCCAAACTTGATTGTCTGTAACTTCTGTTTCCAAATGCTTTCGCGTTGTATAACTTCTTCGGGAACCAATGACGTAGAAAGCACTTCTAATATTGTGAATTTAAAATGTTCTTCGAAGTATTCTCTCGATTTTATAGCGTAGAGCTCTTTGAGTTCTTTGTTATTACCATGACAACCATAAATGTAATCGGACCACCTACCCCAAATACCTTGACTACCATAAGCAGCACCAACGTAATGTTTTCCAGTTTTTTGATCTGTTAGTAGGTAAACGCCATAAACACTACTCAACGCAACCTTCCAATCATTTAATTCGTTTTTTATTACTATATCCATAGACTCAAAGCTATGATTTATTAGGTCATACGATACAAATCTCTCACCTTGATATTTATGCTGAGATATTGATGAAATAGTAGAATAAGAAAAAATATAGTCCGGATTAAAGACCGTTCCTCTCGTATTCTCTCCTTGATAATCAATTGTTAAACGGCCAATCAAATCTGTGTGTTCTGGGTCTAGCTCTACTCCATAATCAGAATGGTCTCTATTGGTTATATTAAAAATACCACCGAACAAGAACTTCGAACCTGAGATTTGAGCAAAAGTAACAATCTTATCTCGTACGAATCGTTCTTTTTTATTGCCCCTGTATGTTTGCCAGCCAGTCCACTCGTCAAAACTTCTAGCTAACACATCTATTGGGCGTGTGCCATCAGGCTCTTGTTTTGCTAAATGAAACCTGTATACAGAGTTATCATTCAATTCTGGAAATATTAGATCTAACTTCATTGGAACCCCGAAAGCTGAAAAACATATAACAGCTTAAATATGCCTTAGCGGACATGGAAGCAATATTCACTAAGAGAAAGTTAAGCCTCTGATATTAGGAAATTTATTGTAGATGATAAAATTAATATGGGACACCCACTTTAAATATCAAGCCTCACTTCATCAAAATCGACTTCGTAATATCGCCTAACAAAAGTAGCTTAAACCCACCGCTATGAAAATTTCCTAATATAAAATCATGCTAATTTAACGACAGGCACGTTTTTTCGTCAAGAGTCTCAGAAACAGACAGTTTCTTGCTTAAACAAAGATTGGGTAAAGCAAGCAGAAAGGGATGATGCCCCTGAATAGGCGGTATTATGTGTTTTATTAGACAAACTGAGGCAACTTTGAAGGAAAAAATACCAGCCCTAATCCCGCATTCTTTTGACCTTGTTTTTCCTCTGTA
>ASZJ01000225.1 GCA_000416275.1 Osedax symbiont Rs1 | reverse complement strand
GTCAAGTGACTAGTTGGTGCAGCATGCGGGTTAGTAGCTAGGTTGACGTGTGTAGTGAATTATTTACTATAAATCTGATATATATAAGTGAAAWTGTCTAATAATTTATGATTTATTAGGGGTTAAAAGTGGGTGTCTCATATTGGCTCCATATATGTGCTCTAACAATCTGTGACTTATTAGGGATATAAWAATATCTGCTTCTATCTAGGCTTATTTAAATTTCAATTATAAAATTTATATCGTCGTCAGTTGCAGCACGTTCAACTGCTTGTTCACTATGCTCTGATGAAACCCGCCATACAGGAAGCGAAGGGCTTAACTCTTTTCCTAGGACTACACTAATTGCTGCTAAAATTTTAGGGCCTAGAGGGAGAAGAAGAGGCCTAGAAGTAATGCTTAATCCCGTTATAAGAGACTTTAAATCCAAATAAGTAGAATAAGGTGATTTCACATCATATTTGAATATATGATTTTCGGGTAGGGTGGATAATAAATCTTCGTTTTGTTGTACAACCTGAGCCTCAAAATCGTTTTGTGGACTTTTGGGAATAAAGATAAATACATTTCCTAAATCTAAATAGTTAGCCACTCCTAGTGCCTTGTTTTTTTCATATCCTAACCCCATTACGAGTACCGACGGTTTACTTAAATCACCTAGGCCACCTGTTAAAGGTTTTATTATCTCGCCAATTTTCTTAACAGGAGTAGATTCTTGTGGTGGGGAAATATACTTTGATAATGAATATTTTATGTCAACTATTGAGCCTTTAGGTAATTTTTCTAAAATATTCCAGATAATGAATGCTAAACGATGGCGTGTCATTACTGTAATATCAATCAAAATATTTATAGGATCTGTAAAGTTTAATTCATTGAGTATTGATATGAAATCAGTTGATGTTTTATCGTCATTATCTTCAATAATGTTACAGTTTTGATTAAGAAAAATTTGTTTATTTTTCTTGTAATTAAATTTGTCTGTATTAGTGTCGTATCCTAATACTATGCACCTATTACATTTCTGATGGTTTTTTTTAAAAACGTGAGTAGAGCGGCTTTCATATCCAAGCCCAAAAATAGCTATATGGTATTGGAAAAATTCATGGTTCTTTAAAATTTTCATAAAAGCTCCATTTGGTCGTTACCGCTTAAACTTAAAATATCACTAAAGTCTATTTCCCTGCCTTTATTCAGAAGTAGTGAATATTCATGAGCGAAAATATAGGACAGTCTGCATTTAATACTTTTGAGTTCACTAACATCGTGGAATTCCTCAGTACTACCTTGATCGACAATGAGGGCACCAGCATTGAGTGCTAAACCGATAGAGTCGAATAGGCCTGTATTTGATTCCTTTTTAAAAATAATTGTGCCTTTGGGCTCTGGGTTGAAAGGGCCAAGTTTTATTTCAGACATGAATATTTCGGCTATAGACTCAACTAATTCAAAGATAGATGTGAATTTAGTATCAGAGGATTCAATTGATATTGTTGCAAGTAAAGAGCTGAAAGACTTATAGCTTTTCTTTAGGCAAAATATTTGATCTGAGACTGATATATTATCATTTGTTTTTAATTTTTCTAATAATAGATTCATTAGGCCAATCAGCATTCTAGGGTTATATTCAACTTGTTTGCATAAGTTATAAAACCCAGAATAGTATTCTGAACAAGTGCGTCTACCAACTTTTTTATCAGTACTTTTAAAGTGAAAGTCTCTCAATAAAGCGATATTTTGAATTTTTCTTAAAATCGGCTTTTTATTGTCTTCACTATATGAACCATATTCAGAGAGTGAAATTCTTTGTTTTATTAGATAATCTTTAAATGAGTAGTCTTTTGATTCTAAGCTCTTAAGTGTTATTTCAAGTTTTGTTTTCTTTTGTGGGCTAAAATATGTTTCTATTTCATTATGAAAACCATTCTTTTTAAATATATTGTTACATAACTCCTTAGCAAATTTTTCACCGGTTTGCTTAGTGCTAGTGGTTAAATTAATAAAATGATAGTCTTGCATTTGCATTGCGCCACTATGGGAACCACATATAGAAACATCCCCATGATATGGTGATAATGATAGTTTGAAGAGAATGTCTTCAGGCCCTCCTCTCATGGAATCAACTAAAGGCTGTATAATATTTTCTGGTGCTAACTCCAATTCATCAAAAAGAAATGCCCATTTATGTCCTTCTTCACCTAGCCCGCATGTTGCACC
>ASZJ01000224.1 GCA_000416275.1 Osedax symbiont Rs1 | reverse complement strand
TTCTAAGAGAGCGGCTTCTTCTGACGGGGCGGAATATATGGACTTTAGATCTGCAGCAACCCTTTTTTTATCTTTCCAGGGAACAAATTTCATACTACCTCGTACTATATGGACAATGCAGAGCTGGACGATAGTATCAGGGAAGACTGCATTTATAGCCTCCTCAAAGCCTTTTAGGCCGTCTACGATGTAAGCGTGTACCCACGACCGTGGTTTACTTATTTTGACTTTGATAAGAATGATTTCTCTATTTTTTTGATTTCCGTGGTTTCCATTTTTTTGCGAGTTTTAGAACTTCCAGTTTCAACTCATCAGTGTCAGGAGTATTCGGGTCGAAGTCTGAGCTATACCATTTTGCTATATCTTCATGCTCTGGATGTTTGTTAAACCCCGCGTAACCATCTGCATGCATCCAGCCTTTATACGTTTTGAGATGTTCTGTCGGGTATTTACCTTCACGACTGGGACTATAAAGATAATGAACCGCAGGAGAGACACCCCCTTGCCAAGGCCGCTCATCACGAACATAAGCCCAGAATCTTCCCGTTTTAGTTTTGCCTGTATTTGGCGCCTGTACCTGAACGGTTGTATCATCGGCAAAACCCGCTTGCCCTTTCCTCACATGCTCAGAGGTAGCATCAGCGAGAGGTTCAAGGAGGCGAGCAGAGGCACCGACCCAACCTGCTAATGTTGAACGATCAATCTCCACTTTTTCCCGCGCAAAGATCTGGCTTTGACGGTACAGTGGTAAATGATCCGCATATTTTGAAACCAATATATGAGCCAGTAAACCAGGCCCTGGTCTGCCCCGATGAATCGGGCGTGAGGGCATCGGAGCTTGATATATTTTATCGCAACATGTGCAGGATAATTTAGACCGCACAAAGCGGTTCACACGGAAACGCCCAGGCACATATTCCAATTCTTCAGTGAAATATCTTGCCCAAGAAGATTAAGCTTATTCCCACAAGCATCGCACGCCCCTTCTTGTATAAGCTTAGGAGAGATCAATTTCTCCTCACGCGGTGATGTTCTGGCAAAGGCTTGCGTTGAGGCTGAGGACGTGATTTTTGAGGAATATCCTCTGCCTCACCTTCTTGATCAGCAGCAGCGGCAAGTTCCTCACATTCCAGAACCAACTCAAGTTGGTCAAGGGCCTCTGAACTTGAGCCAAACTGTGTGCGGCGCAACGTGGAGAGTTGATGTTTCAATTTATCAATCATCGCCGTCTGAGAGTTAAGGTCAGCCGCCATAAGGGCGATGATTTCTTTCAATTTATCTGTATCATCAGGCAAGTTTTTAAGATCATTTAACATGATTATTTTATAACATAATCGCCCTCCAAAAAGAAGACAAAATATAGTATTTATGCATGTTTATAACAGATTATTCAGCACCCAATTCTTGCCATGTTCGCTTTAGTATTCTCCAATGAATTGCTTCTAGGGTCAGGACCTATTAATTTTATAGGTTGCCCTTTTTGTTCATTTATGATTCACTCTGTTAAAGGAGTTTAACCATGAGTGACTATTTTTATCTTTCAGAAGCACAATTAAATCGTATTAAACCTTATTTTCCGAAACCTCATGGCGTACCCCGTGTAGATGACCGCCGTGTTTTGAGTGGGATCATTCATGTCCTCAAACGCGGCCTGCAATGGCGGGATGCTCCTGCGGAATATGGGCCTCATAAAACACTGTATAATCGATTTATCAGATGGAGCAATATTGGTATTTTTGACAATATATTCAAAGAGTTATCATCTCAAGAAGTTCCTGAACAATTGCAGATAGACGCAACATATCTCAAAGCACATCGGACGGCTTCCAGCCTACTCAAAAAGGGGATGTTCCCCGTGACATTGGCCGCACAAAAGGCGGATTAAACTCTAAATTACATGCTGTTTGTGATGGTCATGGCAGACCTGTAGCCCTGTGCCTAACAGCAGGTCAAGTGAGCGATTATAAGGGGGCGAAAAAACTAATGGATGTTCTGCCTGCTGCTCAATATATGCTGGCAGACCGTGGCTATGATGCCGATTGGTTCAGGGAGGACCTACGTGCACAAGGTATTACACCCTGTATCCCGCCCAGAAAAAACAGAACACGTCAAATTAATTACGATAAATCCTTGTATAAACAAAGACATAAAGTTGAAAACATGTTCGGAAGACTAAAAGATTGGAGACGTATATCAACGCGATATGACCGATGTTCTCATACTTTCTTCTCCGCAATATGTATCGCTGCAATCGTTATATGGTGGATTTAATGAGTCCTGACCCTAGACTAACGTATTGTTGTCTGAAGTTCACCAGATCCATAACTTATAACTTGGCTACATTCCATAATAATGGAAAATTTGTTGAAGA
>ASZJ01000223.1 GCA_000416275.1 Osedax symbiont Rs1 | reverse complement strand
AAGTAGCCGCTGACTAGGGCTTTAATTGGCGTAAGCTATAGTAGATTGCCCCGTGTTATTGAGAAGTTACGATATAAGGTACTAAGTAACTCTTTTTCAAAAATATTTACTGCGCTTTTCCAATCTTCAATAGTTTCTGTTGGCTTTGCAATATTGTGACTTGAGATAGTTATAGAGGTCTCAACTTCGGTAGATAAATCTTGGAGCTCTAATGTCTCACCATCTGACATGGCTACTGCTCTAAATAATATATTTTGTAGCTCTCTTATATTACCGGGCCAGTGGTAATCCATTAATTTATCTAAAATACAGGCTGATAGTATAGGAATCTGACGGTTTGTCTGTTCGGCAGCCCGCATTATAAAATGTTTTGTCAGTGCCGGGATATCCGCTTTTCGCTGGCGAAGCGCAGGTACTTGTATATTCAAAACATTAAGTCGATAGTATAAATCCTCTCGAAATACCTTCTCCTTCATCATAGATTGCAAGTTTCGATGAGTGGCGCTGATTATACGTACATTTACAGTGAGCTCTTTTTCTCCACCAATACGTCTAAAGCTAAAGTCTTGTAAGAATCGTAGTAGTTTTGCCTGTAAATAAGCTGACATTTCTCCTATTTCATCGAGAAATATAGAGCCGCCATCTGCCAGCTCAAACAAGCCAGGTTTTCCACTTTTACTGGCACCAGAAAAAGCACCAGAAGCGTATCCAAATAATTCACTTTCAAGTAAGTGCTCAGGTACTGCTGCGCAATTAATTGCCATAAATGGCTTTCCTACTCGCGCGCCATTGTCGTGGAGTATCCGTGCAATTAACTCTTTACCTGTACCCGTTTCGCCTTGAATTAGCACCGGCATATCTAATCTGGAAAAACGCTTAGTAGTGCTAAGTAAGGTTTGAGTTATTTCGCAAGTGCCAATTAAAGATTGATTGGTTCCGGGTCCATTATGATCAACGGCAGACATTTGTTGACCTAAACTGCTTACACTTTGAAGCAAAATAACAGCACCAGAGGTGAGTTTTTTTGCTCCGTAATGCGTAAAAAAAGGAGTCACTTGAGCAAGGAATGACAGGCCCGCACAGCTGAGGTTTACACTGCTTGCGTGTTCACACAGTAAGGACTGTATTGGGCAATCAATAAACTCAGTTAATGAAGCGCCGTGCGTTTCTGCTTCTGTTTTTCCCAGTAAGGCGACAGCGGCGCTATTGGCTAATAAAATACGACCAGTACTGTCAATATCAAAGATTGGGGCCTGTAATTTAGAGAGTACCGCATCTAAATGCTGAGCTCGTCGTTCACCTGGAAGTAAATCGACTTTTACTACTTCTATAACTCCTTCAATATCTTGTAGTTCTGTGATCATATCAGATAATTTTGCCTGCTGTTCTAGCTGTACAAAAGTATGGTGCGGATGCATTTCTATGCGAATTACATTCTGATTCTGCCGAGCAAATACATTAAGTATTTCCTGAGTAATTCCAATTCTATCTATAGATCGAATGTCAAAACGCATATTTAGACCTGTAACTATTTTGTGACATTGTCCATTATATATGACAGTAATGCAAACGTGAAATAGTCTTAAAACACTGATTTTAATTAGCTTTAGTAAAAATAGGGTGTATTTTTTTTATGACAAAAAATAGAGTGGTTTTTATTATTAATCAACTAACCATCTGATATCTATATTATTTTTAATAATGGTCCGTTTTTTGCATCTCTGTACCTAAATCCGTGACTTCAAAGTTAGCTGTAATACTAATGAGGTTTAATAAATGACTAATGAAAACGAAAACATTAAGGGCGATCATCTCGGAAAAAGTCCTTTAGAAAGTGATACGTACTGGACATCAAAGCTGTCGCGAAAGCGTAGGGCCGGGCCATCTCTAGCTCATGCGGATTGGTCAAATTCTGGATTTTCAACAAAAGGTGTACACGCAGGATCAATGGACGACGAGACCACTGGTGCGGTAGGGACGCCAATTTATCAATCCACTACTTTTATTCTAGGGAAAGAGCAATATCGAGCGATAGAAGAAGGTTACGCTAGAGATCGATTTATATACACGCGCTATGGCAGCCCTAATCAATGGGCATTACAAACTAAATTAGCTGTTTTAGAGGGAGCCGAGTCCGCACTCGTTTTTAGCTCTGGTATGGCGGCGATCACAGCAACTATTTTGGCGATGGTAGATAAAGGAGCGCATATAGTCGCATCAAAAGATTTATATGGTGGTACTTATAATTTATTTAATCAAGAGCTGCCGACTTTTAACATGAGTGTCAGCTATGTAGACCCACGCGATTTTGATGCGATAGAAGAAGCAATACAACCTAACACACAGATTTTGTACTTTGAAGCGCTAACAAATCCACTGTTAAAACTGGCTGATATTAAGCGCTTGGCAAGCATTGCCAAACGTCACCAATTACGCCTACTTATTGATGGGACATTTTTAACACCAATCAGCTGCAAGATAGTTGAAATGGGTGCAGATGTGGTCATTCACTCAGCTTCAAAGTATCTAAATGGTCATTCTGATGTGATTGCAGGCGCCGTAATGGGTAGCAGAAAACTGGTGGACATAATTTGGCCTCGCCTGTTAACTTATGGTGGATGCTTAGACCCCCATGCTTGCTTCTTGTTTGAACGAGGCTTAAAGACACTTGCTATTCGGATGGCAGCTCACCAGGGTAGCGCTCTTAAACTAGCTAAATATTTAGAAAATCATCCGCTCATTAACTTTGTATATTACCCATTATTAGCAAGCCATCCGGATCATTTGCTTGCTAAGAAAGTACTTAACAATGGAGGAGGCATGATCGCTCTTGAAGTAAAAGGTGGAGACGATGCTGCGCTTAAATTGTTAAATAACTTAAAAATTCCTAAGCAAGCGACAAGCTTAGGGGGTGTGGAATCTCTTATCTGCTTGCCTTACAACACTTCACATTCAGGCTTTACAGCCAAGCAGCGTGCGAATATGGGAATTAACCCGGGCTGCATTCGCTTGTCTGTCGGCATTGAAAATGCAGAGGATTTAATTGCTGATTTTAAGCAGGGACTGGCGTGTCTATGCTAAATGAGACTGCTTTATTTAGTTAACTTGATGGCAGGAAAATTTCTGTCCAGAAAATAATTGGAGAATATAATGCGCAACGCAATATCCGTAACTGCACTGAGTGAGTTTGTCAATGAAATTAAGAATGATGCGAAAGAAGGTGTCGTTAAATATGGAGTACAACTTGATTGGAAAAGTGGAACCCGCTCTACAGTAACCACACTGCCTATGAGTATTGGTCCACATACGATAAGCCGTGACTTTAGCTGGGAAATTGATGAGCCTAGACAATTGTTAGGATGCAACCATGCACCTAACCCACAAGAATATTTACTTTCTGGGGTGGGAGCCTGCATTTTAGTTGGTTTCGCGGTCGGTGCTTCAGTGCTTGGAATTCAACTCGAGACACTAAAGGTGTCTATGAGGGGCGAACTTAACTTTGCCGGTTTTTTAGATATAGACCCTAGTGCGTCTGTTCCTTTTACCGAACTTAATTACTGTATTGACGTAACGGGTGATGGAACGGATGAGCAATTCGAAATGCTGCGCCAGACCGCATTAAAACAAAGTCCGAATGCAATGACAATTATGAAGAGCACTCCAGTGAAAGGTGAGTTAATCATTAACAAATAAAAAATCCTTAGACGACATTATGTAACGATTTCAAGAAACTGCTGATAAGCGGATGTTGTGTTACTTTTAAACTGTTTATTTCAAATCATATGGACGAGTTCAATACCGAAAGAGTGGTGCACGCGGGTGGAACCTGGATCAGTATCTGATCGCCGTAAAGCCCTAATCTACAACATGTTTCCACATTATAGACCAGGCCTCCGGCACAGATCCGTACGTGCGCTACTAACGCATACGGCTCCTACATCGAGTCAAAGGGTGAAGCGATCTTGCTGCTTCCCCTCGTTGCCCCAAACGAGGTAGTAATCCTTCCATGCTCTGAGTCACGGTCATACTCCTGTTGAAGAACCTTCTCTCTGTCAGCCTCCTTCGCTCCACACACTCCGCCACTTTGGTCTCCCGCAGCTTTGTTCGCGTGCTTCTTCACTACTATGAAGCTGTCTGACTTCCAAAAGGCTATACTACTCGGCCACGTCTAATTGACTTCCCGAATAGCTGTTTGTCTAACAAACAACCCTTTGGACCTCCCGAGTTCCGTGTAAAAGACATTGCCACATGCATGAGGTCTAAGACTGCGAAGAGCCGATGAATAACTAGCGTTACCTGACAGGTTTTGTGTCTATCCATCGTGTTGCCTTCCCTATCACACAACTAGGTCAGCACTCTTAAATATGATTTCGCAGCTCAATACTCAGCCTATGGTTTCCCCTGTCAACGCTTAACTCGACACCTTACGGTGTAAAGCCCATGACTCGGGGTTTCGGCGGTTCGCTAACCTTACCGAACTGAGGAATTACACCTCTAATCTAATACCGATTTAGCTCGGCGCACTGTGTGTCCTTTTTTATTTTTATTGAATCTTCAGAAGTATCTAAGCCCGTTCTCGAGGCTAGCATAGGGCTGACATTTCGTAGTGCTTCATAAGAAGTGTTGTGCACTATGGGAATGAGTTGGTTATCCGCTAGTAGTGTTGAAAGCTCCTTGTCTGCGACACTCTCTTTTGGTAACCGTTCCAGCATCGCGGGGGTCACTAATACAAGACCTATACGGGAGTTCGCTAAGCCCTTATCTATAGCACGCATCATTGGCACACCAAGTCCAATATTTTTCTCGCTGAACCAAACTTTGACACCAGCAGCCTCAAGTAAATCGTGCAACTCTTTGGCTGCGCCTTTACGGTCATCCCAAGCATGACATAGGAAAACATCACAAAGTTCAGGCTGCAACGCAGCTCGAGTCTCAATGGTGTCTCGGATTGGTGTGAGTGACTGAACTTGAGCAGGTGTATACGACACAGACGAGCCTGATTTTTGACCAGCTCGGCCTTGAAATTCCGCTAGATATTCTACTGTTGCTGTAACCGCTATTACTGCTATCCGAAGGATAGGATAAACTGTAGCGACCATGGTCTCTTCTTTTGTAACGGCATGCTGGGCATGCTTGCGGCTGCGGCCGATGAACTATGTCCACGAACTGGTGCGGTGCATCTTGCCATGTCATTTATCTCCTTATTTAATGAGTAGTTCTAACAGCTTTATAGGCGCCAAGAAGGGTATTCGAATTTTATTATTTACTGCATGCATTATTAGTATTTATTCACATAGAAGATAACCCTAGTGATCACCATTATTCGAACAACACCTTTTTATGTTATCAGTGTTTTGACTTGATCTATATTGCGCTAAAAACTCATGCCGATGCGCTATCTTGGAGTACTTTTGGGACTCTAGATAAGTGAGCTATTATTCGGATAGTCATTGTTGATAACTGCAAGCCAATAAATTTAAAACAATTAACAACGACTGTCTAGTGTCTTAATTTGCAACACATTTACAGCAGTTTTGTGCTGGCATTAAGTTTTTACTAGATTTTTTAGGATGTACTATGGCGAATTTTTATGAGCATTTGATCTTAGACCTGAATCAGTGACTTCACTGCACCACATAGCGCAAACTATTGATTCTACGGCGGTTAGAAAAATGCCC
>ASZJ01000222.1 GCA_000416275.1 Osedax symbiont Rs1 | reverse complement strand
AAAAATCTTTAAAGGATTGGTTTACCACAGAGGACACAGAGAGCACAGAGAAGAGACTAAAAGCATCTTTTGCTATAGCGGAGACACAGGGCTAATCGGGAAAACTTACCTGATTGACCATCATACTCCGCTCAACTTGGCGATTATCCAAAAAGGTATTTAATTTCAAAAAGTTAAGAAGTTGTAATATATTTCTATGATTTAGTAAAGGATTGGTTTTACCACAGAGGACACAGAGAGCACAGAGAAGAGATTAAAAGCATCTTTTGCTATGGCGGAGACACAGGGCTAATCAGGAAAACTTATCAGTTATTAGCATTTTTTGCGACGGTCTAAAATCAAGAGGCGGTACGAAACATTGCGCTACGCGACAAAATGTCGCATACTGCACAAGCAAATCAATACCCGATTATTCATTAATTACTAAAATGACAAAACTCAAAATAGTTGTAATAAACCAAATTAAAGGCGTACAAAATGGCTACTAGCGTAAGATTAAATGATGGTTTCGTCACTCATGCTAGGATTCATGCAGAGGCAGAAAGTCGCTCTTTACCAAAACAAATTGAGTATTGGGCTAAGATCGGACAAATCATGATTGAAAATCCCGATCTTCCTTATGAGTTTGTGCATGGGTCTTTGCTAGCAACTGAAGAAATCAAACAGGGACTAAGCAAACCTTATGTCAGAAGAACAAAACGAGATTGAAATATATCAGTCTAATTGCTTTGAAAAAGCTCTCAATAAATTACCTGAAAACAAACTAAAGATAGTGGAAGACGAAATAGATAATATTTTTGAAAATCCTGAAATTGGTGAAGCAAAAAGGGGAGATCTTTCGCATCTGAGGGTTCATAAATTTAAATTCGGTTCTCAAAAAGTACTACTAGGCTATTCATGGTTAGAAAACAAAGTACGAATCTATCTTCTTTATCTTGGTCAACACGAAAATTTTTATAAACAAGCGAAAAAAAGACGTATGGCAGACCTTAAACTAATCAAGTAACAAACATAGGACTACCACTTCAACTTATTGATTTAGAATATTAAAAATAATATCCAACCATTTTTAATAGCCTTGAAGTTAAAACATCCAGCAAAATTCGCATCCCTTGTGACGGTCTAGTGACATAAAATCACGAAGGAGCTTAGCACTCACTTAATCTGCAACGAAGAGACTGCAGTTTGATGTTAGAATAGTATTTTTGGCGACAGTGGAAACCAGTAACTTGAACTTTTCAGATATAAACACCAGCACAGCTCTATCCTTTAAGAAACAGCGTAAGATGATCAAGAATCTTGGCAGAGGAGCCACTGTACTCTGTGACAGTTGTCGCCAGCCCTTGTCATTGGTCACGCCAAAAAAAGGTGCCGCCGAGCGAAAAACTGGAGTCAGTTGTGCCAAGGGCTGCACAGATATTGCGCTAGAGTTTTCGGCATAGAATCAGTAGCGCCCTCCTCTTAAAACCAGCTCAGATATTCCCTTGATAACATTCCCTTGATAATAGCGCCGTAATAAAAGCGCCGCTAGTTGTTTTATCAGCTATCAATGCTGAGATCCAGATAGCAAAAGCCCGCTGCAAGCTATTTTAAAGGGCTCTATCTTTGGCGCGCTGGGCAAGCTTTTGTGTATAGTTGAGAATAAAGTGATCTCTGGCGAGATTGAAGAACGAATTGAGGATTTGTTCGCTAAGATCCTGAAGCACTATGAATATATTGGGGCTATGTTTAACCGATACTGTACTTTGCCTGCCGTCAGTTTTTAGCTCCCCCTGGATATAAACCAAGTGCCCATAATGGGTATAGCCCCGCATTTTTCGACGCAGCCATTCACTCACTCGTTTAGTGCCGTTTACCGGGATTAAGCGCAAGAAATTCAAGCAAAACCGCATACCGAAACCAAATGGCAGCCTGGTCACAATATCTGCTCGATGAACAACACGATAGACTGGTGTGCGCACACCATGATAAAACTGATCATTAGCGACACGCGGGCATCCGTACGTATAAGTAGCGCCAATCGTGAAGTCTTGTAAATATTTAGTCGCGAGCATAGCCCATGCGCCACCGAGTGAGTGTCCGGTGATATATACAGCGATGCTGTTGCCTTGCTTAGAGAGACTATCGCGTATCTCTGCTAACACCAAATGAAGACCATCATGAAAACCTTGATGAGCTAGTCCTCCACCTATTGCTGGCTTTAAGCTAGCTTTGATATCCGTAAACGCATCTTTGACTGATGAAGTACCACGAAATGCCAACACTAGGAAGGACTCACTATCGTTGCTTATTTTTGCCAATAATGCTTCCGTATCACCTTTTACAAAAGTATCCACTAACTCAATATCGTGCTGTTCGAGGATCATTTCAACATTACTTTGATCACGATTTGAACGCTCTACCAAGTTAGCCAACAAGCCATCAATTTCGCTGTCAAAGCAGCCATTGGCAACTAGCTCTTTGATTTCAGTGATTAATTTATCAACAGTTTTCTCTTGTGGTAGCTCTTCATACACCACCCGGGAAAATTCAGCTAGCAGCCAAGCAGTCCTATCGGAATAAGCTGCACGTTTAATGGGTGGAGCTTTGAAGACGCCGCGTTCTGAAAAATAGTCCATTATATATTCCCGAGATTAAGTAGATCCTGGATCCGTGACTTCAAAGTGAATACAGAGTGTAGATATTGGTTTTACAGTGGAATTGAAAAATCTTAGCTGCAAGCTCATATGCTCCTGCATTCGCTAAATAAATGCATCCATGCAT
>ASZJ01000221.1 GCA_000416275.1 Osedax symbiont Rs1 | reverse complement strand
AGTGGCGTTTGCCGCTAATAGTACGAGATGTTTAAGCACTGGGTGAAGCGCATTGGATAAATGCTCGTTTTGATTTATGCAGAACACGGCAATGTTGCATGACTCTCCAAGGAGGAGAAGGCTACCTGTAAGGGGGGCTGACAGTTGTGCTTGAAAGAAGATGGTGGAAAAAGCGAATGCTACCCTGTAATCGGGTAGATACGAGTTCAAATTTTGCTCGGCACGAAAGTGAGCTGACGTCCTATCCTGGTGCTTCAATGCGAGAGAATATGCAGAAATTGATTTCATGAAGGAAGGCAAATGATAGCAGTGACTGCTAGTGCACCTTCAACATCAGCGCAAAACTGGAACCAAGTAAATTGGCCACGAGTGCGAGCGGTTGTTTATCAAATGCAGATGCGTATCGCAAAGTCCGTACGGCAAGGTAGATGGGGTAAAGCGAGAGCCTTGCAGCATCTATTAAGTCGCTCGTTTTACGCTAAGCTTTTAGCGGTTAAAACGATAATGACCAATAAAGGAAGCCGCACAGCTGGCATTGATGGCGTAAAGTGGAAAAGCGCCACCTCTCGCTGGGACGCGGCGCTCGAGCTGCAAACAAAGAGCTACCGAGCACAACCTCTAAGACGTATCTATATTCCTAAGAAGAACGGCAAGAAAAGGCCGTTGGGTATTCCGACCTTAAATGATCGAGCGATGCAGGTGCTGTACGCCTTCGGTTTAAAACCGATAGCAGAAACAGTGTCTGATCAACACTCGTACGGTTTCAGAGAAAAACGAAGCTTGCATGATGCAATACACATGGTCTTTATCGCACTGGCTCAGAAAGTATCCGCGCAATGGATACTAGAGGCAGACATTAAAGCTTGTTTTGACTGCATCAGCCATGAATGGTTATTGGGCAATATCCCACTCCCAAAGAGAGTGCTCCAGCAATGGCTCAAATCTGGATACATGGAATCCAGTACTTTCCACGATACGGATGAAGGCACGCCGCAAGGCGGAATTATCTCACCCATCTTATGCAATATGACACTCGATGGTTTAGAAGAGTTAGTGATAAAAGGGCGAAATAAAAAGGTCCGCAAGTTAAATATTGTCCGCTATGCGGATGATTTTATCATCACCGGAGCCAGCCCTGAAATCCTGCTCAATGAGATAAAGCCAGACGTGGAGCGTTTTCTTGCAGAGCGTGGCTTAACACTGTCACCAGAGAAAACTAAACTGAGTCATATTGACGACGGCTTTGAATTTTTGGGCTTTAGCGTCCGTAATTACCAAGGAAAATTACTCGTCAAACCTGGAGAGGGAAAACCGCACGAAAT
Source organism: Osedax symbiont Rs1 (assembly GCA_000416275.1). Taxonomy (GTDB): domain Bacteria; phylum Pseudomonadota; class Gammaproteobacteria; order Pseudomonadales; family Balneatricaceae; genus Rs1. The sequence goes on along the minus strand of ASZJ01000221.1, from coordinate 1,322 downwards.
GCTAGAACGCGTGCGAGATTTTCTGGATAGCCACCGTGGGATATCTTTTCATGTCATGCTGCTCAAGCTCAACCGCATTATACGCGGTTGGGCTTATGCCTACCGTAAGTCGGTGGCAAAAGAGCGGATGGGGTACGTAGACAACCAGTTATAATTACTGGTGAGAAAATGGTTAAAGCGCGAGCATCGCTCAAAGACGTGGGCTTGGATATCCAAGCGTCATATTAAGCGAGTGTATGGTCGCCCTGACTTTAGCGCTTCTTATTTTACTGCTAAAGGTGAATCTAAGTATGTTAGGCTGTTCAAAGCATCCGACTTACCGATTCGTTAGCATGTAAAGGTCAAAGCACAAGCAGTGCCTTATGATCCGGCGTACGATGAATACTTCGCGAATAGGAAGAGAAAGCAGATAATTGACCGTGTTAAAGATCGAATGAAAATAAATCCAAGACTAGACAATCAGCTGGCGGCTTGAGGTTGCAGAAATGTTGAATATTTATGGGTGGGTCGTGAGAAATCGGCCTTCGAAGGGCTTGAGCTGTATGATGGGAAACTATCACGTACAGTTCTTAGGGGGCTAAGGGCTGTGAAGCCCTTAGCTACTCGGTCTATATACAAATAACTATTGGAATTTTATAAAATTGAAGACTAAAGAGTTAATACAATTAATGCAAAATGAATTTGATTCTGGTAAGTCACTACAGGCAATTTATGAAAAATATAAAAGTGATAACATTAAAGAAAAAAAATTAGCTTATATGGTTAGTTCTTTAAAAGATAACTCTCTTATTCAAAAATATAAGACTGCCAATAATATATTAATTGGTATTATGGTTGTAATAACCATTATCACTGTTTTTGCTAGCTATGGAATCGGGCTGGATGTTACACCTGATTCGGCAATTTATTGGACTATTTTTTCAATAATCCCGCTGCTTTTTCTTTACGGTTTTATAAAGGTTAACTTTCAAGCTTATTTGATCTATATCGTTTTATCATTCAGCCAGTTCTCTAACTCTTTTAAGGATTTTGGTGCGGACCCAATGACCGATATTATTGGTCTTGCCGTTTCATTATCTATAATCGCATTTGTTTGGTTTTTAAAGATGAAGCTATTTCCTTACATGGGGTTTTTAAGTCCTAAGAAAAATTCTGACAAGCAATATTTAGTGGCTGTGAATAGCTAACAAATTACACCACTTTAGCTCCAGCGGAGCTGGGACGCGTTTCACGCGCCCGTGTGTAAAGCGTTAGTGCGACAAGCAAAGCTTGGCGCATCTTGCAGGGTGAAAGTCCCTGTCGGGTAAGGCTTAGCTAGTCAC
>ASZJ01000220.1 GCA_000416275.1 Osedax symbiont Rs1 | reverse complement strand
CTGAGTTCGCCACTGGTCGAAAGCAGTCGCGGTGATAGAAAGTTGATCTGAATTTTTCATGTTGCGTCCTCATTAAGTAAGTCGCAACCATTAGATCTGATTAAAAATATAAAGTTGAGCTATGCTGCCGTAAGCTCACCAACATGGGCGGCGCTAAGCGACGTCCCAGCCGTGATTGGCTTTGTGTACGCCCAGCATGGGCATGAACTAATGAGGTGAAAGTCCTCTGTAGGAAAATCACCGTTTATTTAACGTACTGTTATTAAACGTTAACTACTAGCAAATGGCAAGGGCTTGACCGCGAGGTTTGGTCCGGAGGAAGCCAGTAGTCTCTTTGCTCTGTTAAGGGCGAGCTGATGAACAAAAACATCATATGAGGCGTAGGCTGGAGGCGAGTTGGCACAAGACGACGAAGCCATGTGATACTTTTGGTTATAGAGCACGGCCACCGTAAAGGTGAGGTTGTGCAGTGAAAGTTCATGTTCGCTCTTTATATGGAAACGGGAAAGCCTACTTAACAAGCGATCCTTTACTTAAAAAAGAGGCTAGCAGTGAGGTTCTGCTCTATAAATGCCTTGGTTTCTCTGAGTTCATCAACAGAGAAAAGCGAACTTGATGAATACCGACAGCGCCCTATTAGGTCACTAAGGCGGTGATTAAGCAGAAGTCAGCAGAGGGCATAGTAGCCAAACGGCCATCGTAATGGGTGGAAAAGATATGAGACAGGCATGTTTTCTATTTAAGGGGAAAATTTAAAATCACTACTAATTCAAACTGATGAGGCTAAATATTTATAGAAAATAAAGTGCCTTCCCATAGTAGCAACCTGGAGATAGTTTTTGACGTTACTGTGGGGTTAAATTCACCGCTGAAATGTGTATTACTTTAATGTAGAGTTACTGAAAGGTGGTTTGTAACTCTTTCGTTAAAACTCGTTTACAACCGAGACTCCCTAAACTTTGAACACCTCTATCTAGATAGTTTTTGGAAGATTTACATCTATGCTGCAATAGGTTTAATATGGCATCATTCATCATAAAGTAGCTTGACAGATTCTTCATTACTCTAAATATTAATAATCGATGGAAATTTGATAATATGAATAAAAAAACAGCTTGCGAGCTACAAAATGGTAAGAACGGCGAAACATTTGGCATGGCTGCTTACGGAGGAACTGGGTGGGTAGGAAGAGATTGTACTCATTCTCAAGAACTGGGGACATTGTGGAAGTCTTACAGAGTTGATTCAGAATGGCGTACCTTAAAAGCTGTTTTAGTGCATTGTCCTGGTAATGAACTTCAGGCTTCTATTGATAATCCAGAAGAAGCACTTATGTTAGAACCCTTAAATATCAGCTTAGCCGCAGAACAACATAGAGGGATGTGTGAAGCTTATCATTCTCAAGGAATTGAAATTCATCATGTAAACCCCAAAGCGAACGCACAACCAAATCAAATGTTTTGTGCTGACCAAATGGTAATGACGCCTCAAGGTGCTATTTTGGGACGTCCAGCAGGGCTAATTCGTGCAGGTGAGGAAGTTGCAGTGGCTCGCCGTCTAGCAGATATTGGAGTGCCAATTTTGAAAACTCTGACTGGGACGGCAACTTTTGAAGGTGCTGATCTTTTGTGGCTTGATAATAAAACAGCGATGGTTGGGCGTGGGCACAGAACCAATCAAGCTGCTATAGACCAAATAACCAATGTATTGCGCGAAATTGATTGTGACACCATTGCTGTTGATTTACCTTATGGAACAATGCATTTTATGGGCATGTTACGTATAGCAGATAAAGATTTAGCAATTTGTTGGCCGCGACGTACACCACTTGCAACAGTTTTGGCGCTTAAAGACCGAGGTTACAATGTAGTCTGTCCGCCTTGTGAAGATGATGCTGAAAGTTATCGAGCGATGAATTTTGTAACATTAGGCCCACGTAAAATATTAGCTGTCGCAGGTTTACCAAAATTTGAGCCGTTTTTTGACTCTCTTGGTATAGAGAGTATAAAAGTACAAACAGATGAAATATCAAAAGCTGCTGGAAATGTTGGATGTCTCACGGCTGTACTTGGACGAGAAACGTTAGGTTGATGAATAGAGCTGATAAAAATGTAAACTTCACATAAATAGTGATTCGACATAATGGCATAGGCACAAATATCAATACAAAAAGCAGCTTCAATTTCAGCCAGGCGATCTAACATCCACTGGCGTCGATGCTCAAAATCTTGTTGAGTGGCTTGATCAAAGCTACCGCGTCCTGCTAGCGCTCCTTACCTACATCCATGTAGGCAAAGCGACAGAGAAAAGCTCTTGTCACCATTCTAGAGAAACAGTGAAAATAAGGGGTGTCTTGGCAGCAGATCTACTGCGCTCGGGCACGAGTCATAGAAGCTCCCGTTCAGAGAAATCATTCCCTAAATTGAATTAAACCCTACTCTCTTTGTTGTTAATATTCAATTAATCTATGCCTGTCCTTTATTATTTCTTGATTTTACAGCGGTTAGAAAAATACCCGCTGAACCTATGGGTGCAG
>ASZJ01000219.1 GCA_000416275.1 Osedax symbiont Rs1 | reverse complement strand
GCTCTTCGCTCTCTTGAGATATGGAGGTAGCAAGTTGCTGTTAAATTTAACGCCAGTCTTACTACGATCTCGTACTTTAGGCACCTTCACCTCAACATCACCGATACCTGTTTGAACTGTCCTGCTCGGTAAAAATCCATTTCTGACGACCGCTTTTCTACCGTCTAATAATCGAACATCTTTGTACTGATCAAGTAACACTTGGAGCTCAGTTTCAACAGCCTGGGCAATCAGCTCCTGTGCTCCCAATCTGAGTAAATCTGATAACGGATCTAAAGCAATATTTTCTAGGTTAGCTTCTGATGATGCTGTAAAATTAGTCATGGCGTATCTCTCTAATGTTGATTGTGATCTTGCAGGATCAATCAACAGGATACGCCATCTTTCTTACTTCTCCCATACACCAGAAATCACTATAACTCCAAGGTAACTCAGTTCTATGCAGACTCTTAAACCGTTAAATTACGCACCAATATTAGTCGCGGGCCTAATGTTGCTGATTACCGCTTGTTCAGCAATTCCCTCGGTTGAAAAACGTCACTGCGCTACGTAACGCAAGTTCTTGATTATACGGCGGTTAGCAAACATCGGCCCAATGAACTTATGGATTTTATGCATGGAGGCATTTCTTTAGCAAATGCAGGAAAAATATGAGCTTACAGTTAATGTTTTCAATTCCACTGTAACATCAATATGAGACCCCAGCATAACTTACCCAAAGGGTATGATAACGGCACTCGGTAATACGGCGTTAAAAACTGGCTCAACACGCTTGTTTATACCAGTAATACCCATAAAAGAAGGGCACACTGTACCCAAAGTGAGGGGCACACTGACTCCACTGTCTTGCCGGTTTTTGCCCTGTCTTACCTTCCCGCGCAACGTTATGCAGAGGTCTCTATTCATTTTATCTGACCCAAATCAAATTTTTATATTTATAAGCAGCGTAAAATCATCTTCTATCTAGATACCTCAGCATAACTTACCCCGAGGGTATGATAACTGTGCTCGGTAATACGGCGTTTATAATCAGCTCAATATGCTCATTCACGCCAGCAATACCCATACACAGAGGTATATTGCACCGAAAGTGAGGGGCACTAACTCCACTATTTCGCCGGTTTTTGAGGGATTAGAGCCAAAAATATCGATAGCTATGCAATTTTACGAAGTGAAGGCCGTCTAAGAAATAGGACTTGCCTGATAAATTTGACTATAAGAATTTAGGTATAAAAATGCAATATGACATCATTATTATTGGCGCAGGTCCTACTGGATTAAGCTTTGCTAGAGGCATAGCAGATACAAATCTTAAAATTGCAATCGTCGAAAAACAACCAGAATCGCTCCTTGCTAACCCACCTTACGATGGTCGAGAAATAGCTTTAACGCATCTGTCGAAAAACATCATGAAGCAGCTTGGAATGTGGAAAAATATTCCAACAGATCAAATATCTCTGATTAAAAAAGCAAAAGTTTTAAACGGGGAGTCCCCCTATTCATTAAATTTCGATCATAGAGAAGCGGGTGAAGAGAATCTTGGTTTTATGATGTCTAATAACACTATTAGAAAAGCCGCTTATGATTCGTTAAAAGAATTTACCAATATTACCCTTCTAGCCGAAAAAGAAGTCTCTAAACTTGGTACAGATAATGAAAAAGGTTGGATTGAATTAAATGATGGTGAGTACTTAGAAGCCCCCCTGATTATTGCTGCAGATAGTCGATTTTCTGCGACACGACGTATGATGGGGATTTCAACTTCGATGTTGGACTTTGGCAGAACCTGTATTGTCTGCACTATGGATATAGAGATTGATCATCAATACACAGCTTATGAATGTTTTCATTTTGATCGCACTCTGGCCATGCTTCCTTTAAATCATAATCAAGTTTCTGTGGTCATAACATTACAGTCCGAAGAAATTGACAGTGTGCTGGGTCTGAGCCAAGATAAATTTGCCGAAGATATCGAACGTCGTATTGATGGTAAATTCGGGAAAATGAAATTAACCAGTAAACTTTTTTCTTACCCCTTGGTTGCCACATTTGCAAAAACTTTTCAGACGAATAGATTCGCCATCATTGGCGATGCTGCTGTAGGTATGCATCCTGTTACAGCCCATGGTTTTAATTTAGGCTTAAGTGGTGCCCATCTGCTAGCGAATGAAATAAAAAATGCCCTGCAAACGGGTGGTGATTTTTACTCGCCAACAATATTAAAAAACTACAGTGACAAGCACCATAAAGTCAGTGCACCCCTTTATCACGGTACCAATGCCTTGGTACGACTTTATACAAAAACAACCCCTCTAGCAAAGCTAGCACGGTTTTTTCTGCTTCGATTAGGTAATAAGGTAGGGCCTGCTAAACGGCTTATTATGAACCAGTTAACAGAAGTTAAATCAGCTTGAACGCTAATCGATGTAATTATATTTGCACGAATTCTAGTTGCTGGTAGCTTATTATCTTAGGAGCCTTTGAACAAGGCTCCTAAGGTTATGCCTTTATTTCCTTTGAGCGTCCCGCAATTCGCGCTTTTGCTGACGGCGTTTGTTAATGGTATCAATAGCGTCCCCGCCTAAATGAACATCGCCACGGCTTTCAGCTAACTGCATTTGTTTTTCACGCTGGGAAAATCGCTCTCGCTGCTCAGGGGTCTGTTGGTCAAAGCAAAATTCACAGCTTATTCCCCGGGCATATTTTTCATGTTGCATTTGTACTGCTGTTATAGGTAAGCGACATGCGTGACATTGGTCGTAGTGTCCTTTTTCTAGATTGTGATCGACTGTCACTCGATTATCAAAAACGAAACATTCACCTTCCCACATAGAGTCTTGTTGGGGGACTTCTTCTAAGTACTTTAAAACCCCTCCTTCAAGGTGATAAACCTCTGTAAAACCTTGCTCTTTTAAGTAGGCTGTGGATTTTTCACAGCGAATACCACCGGTGCAAAAC
>ASZJ01000218.1 GCA_000416275.1 Osedax symbiont Rs1 | reverse complement strand
TAGCCAGATACTGCAAACTTACTTTGATAGCTTAATTGGGAGCAAGACTTCCTACGTAACAGTTATGGTTATCGGCCCAATAAGAGTGCGCATCAAGCTGTGCAAAGTTTGCACCTCAATCTTCAATTTAAAGGATACGGTTATATTGTTGAAGCAGATATTAAGGGCTTCTTCAATAACATGGACCACCAGTGGCTCATGCAAATGCTGGCTCTGAGAATTGACGATAAAGCATTGTTGAACCTGATCAATCAGTGGTTAAAGGCTAGAATTAAAACACCGGATGGCAAATTTGAAAAGCCGATCAGTGGGACACCACAGGGCGGAGTGATTAGCCCAGTGTTGGCCAATATCTACTTACACTACGCATTAGATCTATGGTTTGAAGAGCGGGTGAAACCGCGCTTAAAGGGGAGAGCGATGCTTATACGCTATGCCGATGATTTTGTTGTGGCTTTTCAATACAGAACTGAAGCGCAAGCGTTTTATCGGGAGTTACCCGAGGGTTTTAGAAACTACTTTGGATTGCTGGATAATAGTCGTAGCTTGAGTCATATTTATGATTTTGTATTGCACACCTTGTACAAATGGCTCAATCGACGCAGTCAATGGCATAGCTTTAACTGGCAAGGTTTTAAAGATATGTTACGTTACTATCAGATACAGCCACTGCGTGTATCAAAACGGTATATCGTAGTGGATTGGTATTGAGGGGGCTTGTGAATTACACGAGCAATGAAATAATTGAAGAGCCGGATGCGGTAATTCCGCACGTCCGGATCTGTATGGGGGCGGCTCAGGCAACTGGCCGTTCTACCATGACGCAGCGACGTGAAGTTGCATAAGTATATGTTTTAAAACAGATATTATTTGTATTGTGCCGGGCTGTTTTAGCAAAGATCAGTACTGTAAATCTAAATAAAACCTAGAGTTCTACCTCTAGTATCCTACCCACCATGCAACAAGGACGTGGTATGAAGCGCTGGGGACAATGTACCTAAGACAAGCCGTGAGGTGAGTCTGCGATTGTGAATGTCACATGATCAGGGGCTAGGATGGAGTGATATGGCGAACACAAGTGAACCTTTGTTGACGTCCCGTTAGCAACAGACCAGCCAAACGACATCGATAGGCTGTGACCAAAAGGTGAGCGCGCTCAGTATGACTTGGATAACGTGGGTCATACGTAGATACTGCCGCGCCGGGATAAAGAAGGCGCCTAAGTCACTCGTCAAGGTATTTATGCAGAACACGGCAATGTTGCATAGTCCTCCATACTGGAGAAAGCTGCCTGTGAAGGATGCTGATGGCTATGCTTGAATAAGATGGTGGAAAAAGCGAAGGGTACTCTGTAATCGAGTATATACGGGTTCAAACTTTGCCCGGCACGAAAGTGAGCAGACGTCCTATCCTGGTGCTTCAATGCGAGATAATATGCAATAATTGATTTTATGGAGGAAGGCAAATGATGGCAGCTATTATTAGTGCTAGTGCACCTCTTTCAGAGGTTTTAAACCGGAGCCAACTCCCTTGAAAAACGCCGTTGGGGAGAGATCACTGTTTATCAAATGTATATGCGTATCGCAAAGTATATGAGAATATCCGTGGGCGGGTCGTGAAATATCGGCCTTTGAAGGGCTTGAGCCGTATGATGGGAAACTATCACGTACGGTTCTTAGGGGGCGAAGGGTCATGAGGCCCTTAGCTACCCGGTTTTTTTTATCAAATATGGAGTACTCGAAAAATGGAAAAAGTGTTTAATTTTGGATTTATTGTTCTAGTAATAGCTGGTGCTTGTCGGTATTTTTTGATCCAAGATACTGGCGTAGAATATCTTGCGTTTAATAGTCTGCAAGAATGGGAAAAATGGTTTTACGGTCTTTCATTCGCATGGTTTTGTCTTGCGTTCTGGAACACGTTTTCTCGTAGACGTTGTTCTAATTGCAATGCTGTCGATTATTCTTTTAATGGCTCAGAAGAAGTTGATCGCTGGGTAGGTACAAAAAATGTAAGAGAAAAAGTCGGAGAAAATTCTTATACAAATCGAAGTGTATCAACAACATTTGTAAAAATTAAGTCTATATATGAATGTCTTGCATGTAATCATGTGTGGTCTGAAACCGTAAAGCGTGAAAAAAACTAACAAATAAGGATAAGAAACAATAAAAAAACAATTAAAAAAACAATTAAAAGGACAGTCAGTGCGCCGAGCTAAATCGGTAGAAGATTGGAGGTGCAAGTCCTCTGCTTGGTAAGGTTTAGCAGACCGCCGAGACCCCGGTGTTTTTCAAGGTAGTTGGCACTCTTTTCTTTACAATAATAAAAACAATAATAAAGGACAGTCACAGATTTACAATAATAAAGGACTASAATAATAAAGGACAGTCACAGATTAATTGAATATGAACATAAAAGAGAGTAGTGTTTAATACATTGATAATTCAATTTAGGGAATAATTTCTCTGAACGGGAGGTTCTATGACTCGTGCCCGAGCGCAGCAGATCTGCTGCCAAGACACCCCTTATTACCACTGTATCTCTAGAGTGGTGAGAAGAGCTTTTCTCTGTGGCTTTGATCAAGCCACTCAACAAGATTTTGAGCATCGACGCCAGTGGATGCTAGATCGTCTGGTTGAAATTGATACCGTTTTTTGTATCGATGTTTGYGCGTATGCCATTATGTCAAACCACTATCATATTGTTCTATATATTAATAAAAGCCAAGTAGATAGTCTGACAGACTTAGAAGTGATAGAGCGTTGGCGGACTATCTATGTCGGTCCCGATATAATCCAGCGTTTCGTTAATGGCGAAAAAATGTCCAGTGCGCAGTATGATCTTATTGCTGAAATAGTTGCTATATGGCGGCAGCGCCTGGAAGATATTAGCTGGTTTATGAAAAGCCTAAATGAGTCAATAGCCCGCAGAGCAAACCTAGAAGATCACTGCACAGGTCATTTTTGGGAGGGGAGATTCAAGAGCCAAGCATTATTAGATGAACAAGCGTTACTCACATGTATGGCTTATGTTGAGTTAAACCCTATTCGCGCTGAGATGGCAGAAACTCCTGAAGATTCAGATTATACTTCTATAAAACAACGAATTGAAGATGATAAACCAGTAGCAGAAATAGTGAATACTAAAGGCGCAGAAAAATCTCAGTTAAATTTATTACTGAAAGAATTTGTCGCAGAAGGCCATCAACTAACTGATCAAATACCCTATCACTATCGCGAGTATTTAGAGCTAGTTGATTGGAGTGGCCGAGTGATCAGGGCAGATAAACGCTGTGCAATTGATGGCCGAATTCCCCCGATATTAACGCGTTTAGGGATTGATGTTGATCAGTGGCTTAAGACAATGCAGCCAAAAGGTGTGCATCAGTTTAGCCGTGCGATGGGATGCCGTGAAGCGCTACGAGAACACGCTAGAAAATTATGTATCAAATGGATTAAAGGGATTAATTTTAGCGGAAAGTTATTTCCTACCTAATAAGTCTAGAAAACTGATTAAGATCAGCTAACACTGCTAAGTGTGAATCTTATGGTCTGTAATCAGCTGATCCACCCCTATATTAGAAAATTTGTTAATTAAGATGCAGTTTAGGTCAATGAGCTGATTAAACTAGCAGCAGGCATGTTAAGTTAAAATAAATATCTGTCCTGTATTCTCGTCCTGTATTCTCCTTCTGGATTCATACTGAGCGTTTGGTACACACAATGCTGTC
>ASZJ01000217.1 GCA_000416275.1 Osedax symbiont Rs1 | reverse complement strand
TCCAAAATATGTAAGGTTTGGAAGTTTTAATGAAGTCGATTTAAGCTTAGTTGTGAAAAGAATGAAAAAGGGAAAAGAGCCTTTTGCAAAGGATTGGAAGAATCCTAAATGGACTCCAAAAAAATAACTTTAAGAAAGAATAGTAATGAATATTGAGAAACTTTTAGAATATTATATGAAGCCTATTGCATCATTATTAAAAGATGAAAATGTAACTGAAATCTGTGTAAATCAATATAATGATATATGGGTTGAAAAAAAAGGGAAGCTTATAAAAACAGATTTTTCTTGGCCTAATGATAACATGTTTATGACGTGTATTGGGCAAATTGCGAATAACCTTGGTCAAGAAATTAATAAAGATTATAATCCAATATTAGATGCTCGATTAGCAGATGGAACACGTATAAATGCGGTTTTACCTCCCATTGCAGTAAAGGGCGCAATGATGAGTATTCGTCCATTTCCAAAATTTCAATTTACTATTCAAGATTTAATAGATTCTGGCACAATTTCAGAAAAGATGAAAATTCAATTACAGAGAGGCATAGAGAGTAGAAAAAACATTTTAGTCTCTGGAGGGACTGGTTCAGGAAAGACAACCCTGCTCCGTGTTTGTTGTGGATTTATTGACCATGATGAGCGTGTTATTACCGTAGAAGATACTGCTGAAAATTTATTGGGCAATCATCCTCATTGTTTATCTTTTGAAGCTGCTAAAAGACAAAAAAAGACGGGTTCGGATTTTATTACAATGGGAAAACTTATTGAAAATTCTTTAAGGCAAAGACCAGATCGAATTATTGTTGGTGAAATTAGAGAACCAATAGCAGCCACAGCTTTTGTGGATGCGATTAATACAGGACATTCTGGAACTATATCAACAATTCATGCTAATAGTGCAGAAGATGCTTTAAGCAGATTAGGGATTTTATATGCTCGAACAGCTCAAAATTTTCAACCTGATTTAATTACTAAAATTATTAGAGGTAATATTGATATGGTTGTACATATTTCTCGTGAAATTGAAGACGGTGTGAGGATAAGAAAAGTAAAAGAAATTTTAGAGATCAAGGACTAATTTGATAAAGAAGTCTAAATTAGTTCTAGCTAAATAGCTCTGAATGGCTTCCTAACCGAACAAGCCTTAATTCACCTTGATCTATTTGGTAAATTAAGAGCCAATCAGGAGAGATATGGCACTCTCTATGTTTTTTCCAATTTCCTGTGAGACTATGGTCGCTGTATTTTTCATCAAGATCATGTTCATATTGTAATAAATCAATAATGATGCTCAACACATCAATATTTTTTCGTTGTTTATTAGCTTTTTTCAAATCTTTTTTAAACTGATTTGTTGTTATTAAATTAAGCACTAAACATTCAATTCTTTTCGCATGTCGTCAAAACTGCGATAGGAAGATAGGTTTTCGTTATTTTCAGCCTCTTTCATCGCTGCTGTGGTTATAGCGTTTGGCTGTGGTACTGTTGGACGAAAAGGCAAGCCACCAATATTAACGGTTTGTTGTAAAAACAAGCGTATTGCATCAGATGTTTTTAAACCCATTGCACCAAGGACTTTTTCAGCGTCTTCTTTTAATTCTGGGGTTATTCTGCTTTGAACTGTTGCGGTCGTCATTTTTTCACTCACTATAATATTTAAAAATATAAATTAGCATACATAGATTTAATGCAGTTGTCAATAATTTGCATAAAAACTAATCTTTATAAATTTCTTCTAATTGTGGGATTATGAATATTTTTCTATTTCCTGCTCCCTTGTCTTGAACCCTTTTTACAAAACCTAAATCTTCAAGTAAAACGATTGATCTCTTTAGGTGGCTATTTGATATATTCAAATTATTTGAAATATCAGTCGAGGATATGGATATTTCTGTTTCATCTTCTTTCATATTGAAGATTAAATATGTTAAAATTACAATCGCTTTATTGCGATAATTTGGTGTTTCGTCACTGTTGGAAATTGCATAAATTGCATCAAGCATAAAATTTTTCCATTTTTTTAATTTTTTTACTTTCATTTCTTATAATATTCCATTATTGTTATGTAAACTTATCAATATTCAACTATTTAATACATTAATATTGATAAATTAGTTTGTTAGTATTTCGGCAGTTTAGGGTAGCTCTATGTGATAGAAATAACTTTTGTCACATAGAGCTGATTATAGGTAGAACATAAAGTACGTTTTCATCAACTCAATATTTTTTTTAATTTAAGTGAAATTAGAGCATTCTTATATCTAGTCTTTATGCACTACTTAATCTACTGAATTTATGTTTTTAACAGTAAAATCTTATGTTATTTATGGTTAAGAGCTTATTAATCTTGACAACTTAATTGCAAATGACTCAATATATTAAAGTACAATGTTATAATGTAGATTGTATTTCAAGGGAGGTGAGTTTTGTCTGATAAACTTCAAAATACGATAATGTCTGAAAAAACAGATGACATAAGAGTGTTAAGTGAAATTAATACAATTTTTGGCATTCCTTCTAAGTATTTTATTCCTGCAATTCTTGCGTCAGCAGGGTTTGTTTTTGGCGTAAATTGGATATTCGGAATTGCATTTGGTTTTTTTATAATTACTGGTTTACACCGATTACATATGGATGATCCAGAGGGGCTGCTTGCTTGGATCACACGATTATCTACACGGCATAAAAATTTTGTTGGAGGGCAAAAAACAGGTTTACGAATAATTTTAATTAAATAAGGAAATAAAATGAGATTAAAAGAATGTTTTTCTAGTGGTTATTTAAAAGTAGTAGCAGTTTTTATTGCATTAAATTCTTCAATGCCAGTAGCGTTTGCACAATATGATATTGGGAAATCTGGTGCAAAGGGTGGAATTCAGATTATTGAGCAATATATTCAAGGGTGGATGAATTTTATGTCAGGCCCTTTTGCAATCGCTGTAGTAGCAGGGTCTATTATTATAGCCACTTGTGTATTTGTATTTATGCCTAAAGGTGGCTGGTTCGGTTATTTCGCACGTGCCTTGGTTGGCGGTATTGTTCTTCTTAATTTAGGCATATTTATAACAGGTCTAAAGTAGGGGATATTATGTTTTCTGTGGAACATCCAGTTAGTGATGCTTATTCAATTGTTTGCCCTTTTAAAGAACTGTTTTTAACTAAGACAGGTGGCTTGTTAGGGGCAATTGAAATAGATGGTTTAGATTCTGATGGAATGTTA
>ASZJ01000216.1 GCA_000416275.1 Osedax symbiont Rs1 | reverse complement strand
TAGCGAATGCAGGACGCATATAATTGCAGCTAAGATTTTTCAATTCCACTGTAAAACCAATATCTTACACTCTGTATTCACTTTGAAGTCACGGATTCAGGTTATAGATAAACCTTTACCTCTAAAACCAGCAAAGTGTTAAAACATCCAGCGCGCATTCAACTTAAAGGTACCTTGCTTAAAATGTTCGCGACCGTTGCTGCTATATTTTGCAGTAACGTTGGTGCCGTTCTCCAATTTATACTGCATGCCAATGGCCGCATCGTAAGTGAGTGCCGCAGGCTTTATGCCCTCAGTGGTAAACTGAGCACCGCCACCGGCATAGCTTGAGGTCAAGCTAGATCGATCGGTCATTAAATCATAGCCTAGGCCCAGCTCAGTGGTAAGGCTAAGGTGCTTAGTTGCACTGTATTGATGCCTAAAGCCGGCTGAGACTACCAAGCTATCAAAATTGTCATCTTTGACGATTAAATTTAATGCCCCAGCACCCGATTCGCGGTAGCCGTTAACATCGATGTAACGGTAACTAGCACCTATGTAAGGGGTAATCGCAGTTTTTTCTGACAGCTGAATATGACGCGCTAAGTCTGTATGCAATTGAAACTGCCGGCCGTCATAATTAGCCTTCGCGATATCATTGGTAAACAACAGACGACTGCTGTCATATTTCAACTGACCAACACTGGATTGAATTGACCACAAGGTCTGTTCATCTAACTGCTTAGAGGCGTAAACGTTAGCTTGATAACTATCAATGCTCACCACATTTTTGCCGACACTCAAGCGGCTGTTGACGTCACTGTTGGCATAAGAGAATGCCGCACCTACCTGCCAAGTAGCCGAGTATTCGCCATCAACACCGATGACTAGCCCATAACTATCGACATCATAGCCCTGCACTCCTTGTTGGTTATCTTGCTCTGCTCGACTGCCAAACGTTTGTAGCCAAAAATGTTGATTTTTTAATCGCCCATCACCTGAGGATAAACCGCTGATATTTTTTTGCCGCGCACTCACCAATGACATGACAGCTTTAGATGTTAATGACGAGGCTAGACTAGCTCCCCCTGCCACAGCTGGCAATGTTGATTCGACCGCATTGGCGACCTCTGCTGCAGTGCTAAAGCTAACGAAATGCGCAGCGAGCGTACTAGAGGGGTTATTAGTAATAACTGAGTCAAGCACCACTGCCGCACCTTTCGCCGCTTTTTTATTGGCAGATAACACGCTTGCTAATACTTGAGTAGGAGACGAAACCTTCAAAGTTAAATCAATCGTGTTAGTATCTAATACAGCGTCAAAATCAAATAATAATGAATTGTCAGTCACCGTAAAAGCACTGCCCCCAGTGATCGTATTTGCGCTGATAACATCATTAAAACCAGTACCGACAATAGCGGAAAAGTTAAAGTTTGGATTGGCAACATCGACAGTAATATTGGTATTACTAAGCAGTGTTAAGTTCTCGGTGATGTTTAATTTGCTGTAGTTAGTATTATCAGTGACGGATGTTTTGAAAGTAGAGAAACCAGAGACATTACCGGTGATAGTACTAGAAGCTTCAGAGAAAAGAGTATCCCCACCTCCACTGCTATTAACATGACCTGTAATGCTAGAGCCTGTTTTTAAGACTAAAAGATTATTACCGCCGTAGAAAGTGATAGCAGTGCCAGAAGTACTAATGATAGAACCTGAGTTATAAACCCTACTATTGCGATCGGAGCTAATGGCTACGCCAACACGACGACCAATACCACCATTTATGTTACCGGTATTACTATTAAATATTCTGAGATTCGAACCTTCTACCCCATTCCCTCCATTACCAGCGGTATCGCCATTACCACCACCACCACCTTTTATGCTGCCACTATTATATAATGTACCGCCTATTACCCCACTCCCACCCTTCCCACCATTACCACCCTGCCCAATTTCAGCACTGCCACCGACACCACCCATTATATTACCACTATTAGTGAACTTGAAAGTCATGCCAGCCACACCACTATGACCATTACCACCATTACCACCACCACCACCATCACCACCTTTACCCCCAGTGATGTTATTGCCATTAATTATTTCGGAGGCATGCCCGGCTTGTAGCCCAATACCACCATCACCACCATCACCACCAGCACCACCGTTACCACCAGCACCACCCGTTATGCTACTTCCACTATTACTACTAGTAGTTAAATAGGTATATTTCGCATATAGCGCAGCTATCCCATCACTCCCATTACTACTAGCAAGACCATCACCACCACCAGTGCCAATAAACTTGAATGCAGCACTACCTGCTTCGAAAATTAATTTAGCCATAATAGCATTAGGTGGTGTAGGACCAATACTTTTAACCATGCCTGTTATTACAATAGGGGCACTTACAGTAAGTGTCGTATTTTTACTTAGCACGTACATGTCAGCACCGATGTCTAAAGCCGTAATCGCTCCAAAATCAATGATCCTTAATGAATCAGAATCGGCATTAGCTGCGACAATCGCCGCGTTTAAATCGACTATTGACGCAGAGTCGACAAGGTGTATTGCCGCTAGCGTATGATGACTTATCAAGCTTAGTAATAAGCTAGTACTCAACATTGTCAATGGTGATGGTTTTTGCATGATCTTTTTTGTCATTAATAGTCGCATAATAATAAGCTCTGAGAACCCAATGAATCGGTTAAATTAAATGGTTACTTTAAAAAGAAAATTTAAAAAAACGCATCGCAAGCGACGTCTTAAAAATGAGGATTGAACATCTCTGAGAAAACATTATCTACCAAATAAAATAAATGTACTCAAAATTTTGCGCAATACTACTCGCTTTTAATGAACACTAACAGAACAAGTAATGTTTTTTGTTTTTCGAGTACTTACAGCTATTAATAATCGTGTAATAATAAGCTCTAAAAATCCAATCAATCGATTAAATTAAACAGTTGGTTTAAAAAGAAAATTTTTAAAAAAATGCATCGAAAATGATATTTTAACGATGTTTTAACGATGGGGATTAAACATCTCTCAATTAAACGTTATCTAGCACCTGAATCAGTGACTTCATATCACTAGGTTGGTGAACGCCCGCTGAATTAATAATACTTTTTATTTTTCGAGTACTTCCCGCTCTGTTTAAGACCTCAACATATACTGAATATCGGCTAGACCCCCAATAATTTTTAATTCATTGATACAGATCAGTATAATTTGCTCCTGATTTACGTTCCGGCTCACCGAGGAAAATCATGCCAAATATTGTCGTCTGTGCAATGTATAAATTTGTAACATTAGAAAGTTTCGAGTTACTACGTAAACCCTTACACCAAGTAATGCTTGATAATGACCTGAATCAGTGACTTCACTGCACTACATAGCGCAAGCTCTTGATTCTACAGCGGTTAGAAAAATACCCACTGAACCTACGGGTGCAGCTAAGATTTTTCAATTCCACTGTAGAACCAATATCTTACACTCTGTATTCACTTTGAAGTCACGGATTCAGGAATGAAATAAAAGGGACGCTTTTATTAGCCAGAGAAGGCATTAACGGTACGATTGCTGGTCCACGTTCCGAGGTTGATGCACTGATTGCCTGGTTAAACACGGATGCCAGATTAGAGAACATAGTCACAACAGAGTCTTTTGATCACACCAACCCATTCTATCGCACTAAAGTGAAACTAAAAAAAGAAATTGTCACCATGGGAATTGAAGGTATAGACCCCAAA
>ASZJ01000215.1 GCA_000416275.1 Osedax symbiont Rs1 | reverse complement strand
GTGACTTCAAAGTGAATACAGAGTGTAAGATATTGGTTTTACAGTGGAATTGAAAAATCTTAGCTGCACCCATAGGTTCAGCGGGTATTTTTCTAACCTCTGTAGAATCAAGAGCTTATGCTATGTAGTGCAGTGAAGTCACTGATTCAGGAACTAGCAAATGGCAAGGGCTTAACCACGAGGTTTGGTCCGGAGGAAGCCAGTAGCCTCTTTGCTCAATTAAGGCGAGCTGATGAACAAAGACATCATATGAGGCGGAGTTGAAAATACGGGACAGATATTTATTTAATAAACTCCTCAGCCTAACTTCCATCTAATATTTATTCGTAATGCGTCCAAAGTCGTAACACCTTAATCGCATTTTCAGATTCTAAGACTTGATAAATCAATCGAAGCTGAATATTAATTCTTCTTGAATATGAACCATCTAATTCTCTAACCAATTTTTCATAAGGAGGTTGATTCTTACAGGGATTAATCTCGATCACTTCCAGTAAACTTTTACCTTTAACCCTGCTGATTCCTTTTTTTAGCATCTTTCTTAGCTTGCTTTGTGTAATAAATTTGCCAATTATCAATCAAGATCCGTGTCACAATCACTCAAATCTGTATCTATACCTTCACGGATAGATTCTCTCATTCCTGGTACAGATAATAAAAATAAGCTCTCATTTATCGAAGTCCAGTCCTCTTCGGATAAAAAGAACGGCATTTCCTCTTTTTCCTGTGATGAGAATTGGCTGATGCGTTTGGTGAGTTTCATCGATCAAATTGTTAAGATTTGCACGAGCTTCGGCTACATTAAGTGTGGTCATAAAGACCTCCAATGCCGAAAGCGTACGTAATTACGAACGCAGTGCCAATGTGAACTATCATCACTGTCAGATTGCTGGTTGTTGTTAACTGCTGGATATACTTAATAATGGTAGCGGCAAGATATAACAGTAATATGGGTATCATTAACCGCATATACGAGGCGATTTGACTCATCTACACGCCTAGACCAAAAACCTGATAAATTCTCCCTTAGAGGCTCAGGTTTTCCTATCCCCTCGAAAGGAGAACGCTTAGTATCGGTAATTAATTTATTTACCCTTCTAAGCGTTTTTTTGTCTTGCCCTTGCCAATATACATAATCATCCCATGCGTCATCTGTCCACGCTAACAGTCTAATCATTTAATATTTCTCGCTCAATCACTTGAGCTGACTTAAATTGCTCAATAGAGCGGTTTAAATGGACTGCGTTAGCAGGTGATTTTAATAAATGAACAGTTTCCATTAAACTGTTGTAATGATCCATAGACATAACCACAGCATCTGCAGAATCTCTACGTGTAATTACTGTATAGTCAGCGTCATTTTCCACGTGGTCAAGTACAGATTTCAGCCCATTTCTTGCTTCAGTAAAAGATACAATTCTCATAGCGCCCTCCTTTTTAGTTGTACATTCAATAAGACAAGTTTAACTAAAAAAAGAGAGTTGTGCAAAATTGTGTACATGTGTGATTGATGCCGCTAACGCCAACCACAACTGCGTAGTAGTAGGCTTGGCGGCTTTTGTGCTTTTTTTTGCACAAAAGGTGACACGCTTACAGAGTCTGATTGCTGGTTTTTGTTATGTGTTCGTTGCGGAAGAATGCTTCATTTGGATGCGGCTTTCTATTTGCCATCTCTTCCATGTGCTTCTTCTGCTCTTCTTTTGTTGTCCTAATAGCCTTCCGACAACTTAAGCACCTTATCGCTGTTGAATCAATACGCCCTTTGATAATTTCGTACCACCATTTCTGCTGCTTCGCCGTCCAAAGTTCATCGGAGCCGCAATCTAAACAAACAAAAGGCTTATCGATATAGAAATAAGGCAAAGGATCATACGTATTATTATCAGCAAGTTTTGCATAGTTCGATACTATGGAATTTGTTGGCATTTCAGATGGATTTTCTAAAACATTGATAGCTCTATTCTTCTCAACCCTTTTCAGCCGCTTTTCCTTTATCTCATTCCGTCGCTGCTTACTACTTTTCATAACATTTGGTACTCATACACATAACACCAACATTTTCGGCGGTTTTGTAACGAGGAACGAGCGGGAAAAACCGTCCAAACCACGCAGTGGTTGTTGCAACATGTTCTTGTTCCAACAACCTGATAAGGCGTCGGCTGCGCGACGCCTATCCTTATTTGTTATGAGTTTCACAGTTGATTTAAATAGTATTCAATTTGACCTTGTGCGTCATGTAAAGAGTCAAAAAACTTGTCGTTTATGTTGCCGCCAATAGCCACAGACAAAGCACTTGCAGCTTCACTCACTGCTGGGTAGTAAAAATGAAGTTCATCTTCTGATGCCAAACTCTGTGTTTTAACTAAGTTCGATTTATCACGATCAGCTCTTAATTTTACTTTTAGGACACCGTATTTATTTTTTACGATGGATTTATCAGGCTTTCTCATTTGAAGCAAGTGAAATTAACTCATTAAACTGAGAGTTTATTGCTTCTAATCTATCTTTGACGCTTACCTGATTTTCTGACATGGGCATGAGTCGTAATCTCCATTTGGCGCATAACGCTTTGCACACGGGCGCGTGAAACGCGCCCAAGCCCCGAAGGTGCTGAAGTACCCCCCTGTGTCAGGATTGTTGTCACCCCTTAAAAATAATCTATTAACCTAGTCTTGGGGGCGGTAAAGAGAGATCTAAATGGCTCGATATTCGCAAGAACGTAAAGAATCTATTTTGAAGAAGTTACTACCTCCCCTAAATATGACCGTTGCAGAGGTAGCACATAGTGAGGGCGTTTCGTCTAAAACCTTGTATCATTGGCGTAGTCTACTTAGAAAAGAAGGTCAACCCGTGCCAGGTAAAAAAATAACCAGTAATGATTGGTCTGCACAAGCGAAACTTGCAGTCATTATCGAAACAGCTTCAATGTCAGAAACTGAGATTAGTCGGTACTGTCGAGAAAAAGGTTTATTTAGAGAGCAAATATTAGAGTGGAAAAAAGACTGTTTAGGTGGGTTTCAGTCGAGTGAATCGCAAACTAAAACGATAAAAAATCAAGCTAAAGCAGATAGAGCTGAAATTAAATCATTGAAGCGTGAACTGCGATATAAAGAAAAGGCGCTCGCTGAAACAGCCGCGTTACTGGTGCTAAGAAAAAAGCTCAATGCTTTGTGGGAGGACGACAACGAGGAGAGCTAACATCTTTGGATCAGCGTATTAAAATAGTCGCACTTATTCGCGAAGCGCATGACAGCGGAGCGAGATTGGATAAGTCTTGTGAGGTGGCTGAACTCAGTAAACGGACTTATCGCCGTTGGTATAAAGCGGGAAAAGTGCAGGCGGATCTACGAGCATCAGCGGTAAGACCAGAGCCTGCAAACAAGCTGTCAGAAGACGAACGCCAGCAAGTGCTAGCGACGTGTAATGAAGCGAGGTTTTCCAGTTTGCCGCCATCGCAGATCGTGCCAACACTACTCGACGAAGGTGTTTATATCGCTTCAGAATCAACGTATTACCGCGTACTTAAAGCCAACAAGCTAAGTAATCATCGAGGCCGTAGTCGACAAGCCACAACAAGAAGTAAACCGTTGGCTTATCAAGCTAAAGGCCCCAATGAAATTTGGTCTTGGGATATTACTTATTGTGCTTCGGTTATTAAAGGGCGGTTTTATTATCTATATATGTTTGAAGATATTTACAGCCGTAAAATTGTTGGATATGAAGTCCATGAACAGGAGTGCGGAGAATTAGCCGCTCAGCTTATGCAACGGAACATGCTACGCGAACAATGCTTTAATCAGCCATTGGTCTTGCATTCAGATAACGGGGCGCCAATGAAGTGCCTAACGATGAAGGCTAAGCTTGAAGAACTGGGAGTAACCGCTTCATTGAGCAGGCCGAGTGTGAGTAATGATAATCCTTACTCTGAAGCATTATTTAGGACGCTAAAATACCGTCCACACTGGCCTAGCAAAGGCTTTAATAGCTTGGTGGAAGTTCGGGAATGGGTAGATGAATTTGTTACTTGGTATAACGAGGAGCATAAGCATAGTAAGCTAAATTTTGTCTCTCCAAGCAAGAGGCATATGATGCAAGATGCAGATATTTTATCTAATCGCAAAGCGGTAATTGAAGTTGCACGAGAGAAAAACCCAATACGTTGGTCTAACGGAATAAGGAATTGCGACCCAATCGGTGCCGTGATGCTGAACCCAGATAAAGAACCCGATCAAGAGACACGAAATACAGCGTAAAATTTAAGAAAAGAGTGCCAACTACCTTGAAAAACACCGGTACTGCAACTTATTAATTGCCGTTCATACCAAACGGATTTCTAACTTTTTACCTAGGGCTGAGGCAAATTTTTCTAGAGTAGAGAGTTTTACATCTTCCGAATGATTTTCTATTCGAGAAATCGCACTTTTCTGAGTATGTAATTTATCTGCAAGATCTAACTGAGTATAACCGGCATCTTTACGGGCCTCTTTTAATAGAACCCCAAACTTAAAAGATTGATAGCCTTCTTCATAATTTTCAGAAAATACTGAGTCTGCTGCCTTACGTTTTGATAAATATTGCTGTAGATCATTCATGATAATTTTCTCCGTAAATGGTCTTTCTTACGAGCTTCTGCTAGCTTAATGTCCTTCGATGGTGTTTTTTGAGTCTTTTTTTGAAATCCATGATTCAATACAACCAAGTTATCACCCTCAAAGAACCCAAGCAGTCTGAATATATTCCCACCTACCTGAATTCTTACTTCCCAAATATCATCGGTATTTACAAGCTTCTTCAGGTACGTTGTCGGGATGACATCTAGATCTTCGATTAGCTGAAGTACCCATGCAATTTTTTGGGCTTGCTTTCCGCTTAAAGAATCTAAAAACTCTTCTATTGGACACTTTCCAACATCGGTGCAATAAAACTCAATTTTTTTCATAGATAAAGGTTAACACGCAGGTGAACTTTGTCAAGATTTCAAAGCTGCTTGGAGGTAAGGTAGTTAACACCCATTTAAGAGGCAAAATATAGTTGGCTAACATAGGTGAACGTAGTGAACAAAAAGCCAACTGTATTTTTCCCTGCTTGAAATTCTTGTGTACGTGCATATTCCGGCCCATCGTGAACAGCCATTTTGGGTCAACGTGAACAGTGATTCCGGTTTCAAGGTGAACACTTTTACCTTGATTTCCAGAATCGGTGTTCACCATCAACCAGAATCGTAACTTCTCAATAACACGGGGCAATCTACTATAGCTTACGCCAATTAAAGCCCTAGTCAGCGGCTACTTCTCGACGAATTAATT
>ASZJ01000214.1 GCA_000416275.1 Osedax symbiont Rs1 | reverse complement strand
ACTGAATTGTAGTACTCTTTACCCTTTGTAGGCCTGAAAGCAGTACCACAATCCTTGCTTGATGGGTCGTATATTACAATAGTACCTGTTGAAACATTCCAATAAGCCTTACGACCACGTAATAATTTTTTATCCGATGATGTAGACATTACAACCTTAATTAAATTTCCAAACGTTGAAATACTATTTACTTTAGGTAAAGATGGCATTGCTAACCCTGCAATAACTTTACCTTTTTTATATTGGCCTCCTTTAATGACATGCTTATTATAAGCATGTCCTTTAGCTATTGTATTTGAAATTGATGTTATGCTTTCTCCAGTACATTTATCTGCCGCTAATGCACTAAAATTAATGAGTGATATAAGCATAATAGCAACTATTCTTATTGTATTTTTCATTATTTACGTCCTTATAATTAAAAGTATGTTCAGTTTTACCGAACTTCAACATAGGTATCTATATATGATAAGTCGAATATTCATAACTCCTAATGTAATTATGAAAAATACTCCAGATAACTTGATTAAAAGCCATATTATTCTAATATTTTTTCATTTCAATTAAACCTCTTACTAAAATCCCTTTTTTCTTCGACTAATTTATTGGTTTAAAAGAAAAAATGAGATTTAGAAAAGCAACAAACAGAGTTTGTATATTGCGTAGGCTTCGAATTGCTCCCGCAGGAGTTTTTAAACCCGTATCGAAAACTTTAAATTTTGATGCTAGATTTTAAAAATAACAATGAGAATAATAGCGAAAATAAAAAAGAAAAACCTTTTTTCAAATTCTAAAGAATCTCGATACATTTGAAAAAAAGTAACAAATTTATTTTTTGGACATACAGAAATAAATTTTTAACTTCGCTATAAAAAATCATGAAATTTAAGAAAATTCTATTATTTTACACAATACGCCTCAAAGACGTTTTAAAGGCCATACAGCGGCTAAAAAATATCTCATATATATTTTACCATTAAATAATAAACACCCACCCACAAGGTCATTAATAAGGCTATATGAGGAGTTTTAATATTATATCCTCAATACCAGATGTATTATACCCCTTGGTAAGCCACTTTTCTTAACTTTAACCAAAACAGACCTAAAAAACCTAATTTTGACACCTCCGCTAGTGTTATAACCTGTTAGGTTTTAGTTAGTGTAGTGTTACGCACTTTTTTTAGGGGGGTAAGTCTAAGTTATAACAAGGTTTTTTAAAAAGTAGCGTTCCTAGAACACCGAACGGATGTTCCTAGAACACCGAACGGATGTTCCTAGAACACCGAACGGATGTTCCTAGAACACCGAACGGCGTTCCTAAAACAACGAACGGCGTTCCTAAAACAACGAAAATATTACTTGCGTTCCTAAAACAACGAAGTTAAATTGTTCTTGAAA
The DNA here is from genome assembly GCA_000416275.1 of Osedax symbiont Rs1. GTDB lineage: Bacteria > Pseudomonadota > Gammaproteobacteria > Pseudomonadales > Balneatricaceae > Rs1. The sequence goes on along the minus strand of ASZJ01000214.1, from coordinate 6,663 downwards.
CAACGAAAATATTACTTGCGTTCCTAAAACAACGAAATGAAGTTGTTCTTGAAAATTAAGGTGAGATAATGATAAATCCGCTTCTGCCAGATCGCCATCCTACTCGTGATTTTTTTATTGCTGATATATTTGACAGCCTACCATTTAAAGATGATATGGCTAGTATGGAACATCCCTTTTTTTCCTTGTCGACCAAAAAAGATTTGCGTGACCTTCATTATACCAATGGCCAATCTAATATCACAATTAAACCCAATTCTGATGGACTCCCTACTATTTTTGATAAAGACATTTTACTTTATTGCGGCTCCCTCATAATGAACGAAATTAATCAAGGTCGTCCCCCGACTAAAACATTACGAGTTTCTGCTCACGATTTACTTATTGCAACAAATAGAAGCACTGGTGGTGAGAGCTACACTCGTTTAAAGAAATCTCTTGATAGACTTCAAGGCGTTTCTATAAAAACCAATATTAAAACTAAGAACTGCGAAATAACGGAAGCATTTGGAATATTTGATAGTTATCGAATTGTTGAAAGTAGTCGTATTAAAGACCGTATGGTAAAACTTGAAATAACCGTATCAGATTGGTTTTTCAACTCACTTGTTGGTAAAGAAGTTCTCACTATAAACCGTGATTATTTTCGTCTTCGTAAATCTCTAGAACGTCGTTTATATGAAATAGCCCGTAAACATTGTGGCCATAATTCAAAATGGGAAGTTGGCCTTGAAAAGCTAAAACTAAAAACTGGTTCAATGTCTAGTTTACGTAAATTTAGATTTTTCATTAAAGAACAATCAAATTTTAATCATTTGCCTGATTATGAAATTAATTTAAACGACAAAGATATAATTATATTTTCACAGCGAAAATCTTCAAAGCAGATTCTATTATTTGATGAAATCCCATCTTTAAAACCAAATACATTGACAAGAGGAGCTGATCTTGTTCAGCAAGCGGAAACTGGATGGGATTATAATAATTTACGTGAACAGTTTACAGAACAGCTCATAAATGGCTTCAAACCTGATAACGTAAACGGGGCTTTTATCAACTTTATTAAGAACAAAATTAGAAATAAACCTTAAAACACTATACAGTACCGTTACCCATACACTTTCCATCTAATTGGACGATACAGGACTATCAAAAATGACTTATTATACCCTAGGAACAGCATCAAAAGCGACAGGTAAAACAAAAACCACAATATCAAATGCAATCAAAAAAGGGCGGATTTCTGCCGTAAAAAATGACTTAGGGCACTATCAAATTGATGTTTCAGAGCTTCATAGAGTATTTCCACCAATAAAAAAGCATCGGTCTAGAAGCACCCCAAAAGTGACGACTCAAGACCATCTAATTATCCCTAAAAACAACGACTTAAATGCTCAAGTTTATGCTAAAAATGAAATAATTAAGATGAAAGATGAAATGTACCAAAAGGCAGAACGGGAAATAGAAGATTTAAAAATGCAGCGAGACCAATGGCAAAAAGAAGCAACTGCAAATCGTTTATTACTAGAAAATCATACCAATAAAAATGCCCTAAAATGGTATCAAAGAATATTTAGTTGACTTTCTCTTAATGTATAGAATATCCTATACGTTAATAAGAAGTGGAATATAAAAATGCAAAAAGAACAAGCAAATTATAGACTAGACACTGATGCAAAGAACAAAGCCTATGTAGTGCTTAATCAAATTGGAATTAAACCTACTGATGCCGTAAATATGTTCATGCACCATATTGCTATGTTTGGGAAGCTTCCTTTTCAGCCAAGTATTCCAAACTCCAAAACTATTCAAACCTTTAAAAGCACTGATGCAGGGCAAAACCTAACCCTCCATGATAGTATTGATGATATTTTTAAAGGTTTATAATGTACGCTCTTGTTACAACTAAACAATTCGATAAAGACCTTAGAAAGGCGTTGAAACGTAACAAAGATTTATCCAAAATTAAATTAATTATGCAGACTCTCGTTTCAGGGCAGCCATTACCTGGTAAGAATAAAGATCATAGACTTATTGGAAATTATAAATCTCGTAGAGAATGTCATATTGAACCTAATTGGTTGCTTATTTACAAAATAAACAAAACTAAAAAAGAAATTATATTCGAACGCACAGGTACACATTCAGACCTTTTCTAGGTTTGATATTTAAATTTTTTTACTGAATAATAAAGGGGAATAGATCAGGCTAAATTAAATTTAGGGGTGATTTGTACCACAACACCCGAATCCTGCATCCACTCTTTACTTATTCCTAGAGTACCCTCGGAAAAGCATCAAAAGCGACAGGTAAAACAAAAACCACAATTTCAAATGCAATCAAAAAGGGGCGTATTTCTGCCATAAAAAATGACTTAGGACACTATCAAATTGATGTTTCAGAGCTTCATAGAGTATTTCCACCAATGGAAAAGTATCGGTCTAGAAGTACCCCAAAAGTGACGACTCAAGACCATCTAATTATCCCTAAAAATAGCGACTTAAATGCTCAAATTTATGCTAAAAATGAAATAATTAAGATGAAAGATGAAATGTACCAAAAGGCAGAACGGGAAATAGAAGATTTAAAAATGCAGCGAGACCAATGGCAAAAAGAAGCAACTGCAAATCGTTTATTACTAGAAAATCATACAGAAAAATATCAAAAAAACTGGTATCAAAAAATATTTAAATAAACTTCTGGAACCTCTATTCAAAATCCTATAGAGTATCTTTTTTATGGAAATTAGGATTTATTATGATAAAATTTATTGATTTATTTGCCGGAATGGGGGGGACCAGAATCGGCTTTGAACAGGCCTGCGAAAGCCAAGGAATCAAAAGTAAATGTGTATTTACATCTGAAATAAAACCTTATGCCGTTGATTTGTATCAGCATAATTTTAAAGATACCATTCATGGGGATATTAATGACATACATGAAGATAATATCCCAGATTTTGATTTTTTATTAGGGGGATTCCCTTGCCAAGCATTTAGTAATGCAGGAAAACGTCACGGTTTTAATGATACTCGAGGGACACTTTTTTTCGAAATTGTTCGAATATTAAAAAGTAAAAACCCTACAGGTTTTTTATTAGAAAATGTGGAAGGGTTAGTTACCCATCCTCAAAAAAAAACTGATGAAGAAATGGGGAGTACACTTACAACAATTTTAAACACCTTAGAAAACCTTGGATATAATGTTAATTGGAAAGTATTAGACTCCAGCTTATTTGGCGTTCCACAAAAGCGGAAACGGATTTATATTGTTGGACATAAACAAAATAAAATAAATCTAAATAACTTTAAGGTTACTAAGACTATACTTAAAGATATTTTTGAAAAAGACATTCATTGCCCCCAAACCACTTTTCGACAAAAACTATTAAAGAATTATACTCGCGAAGAACTATATGGCAAAGCTATTAAAGACAAACGTGGTGGTAAATCCAATATACATAGCTGGGATATAGAAATAAAAGGAAAAACAACTAAAGATCAAAAAGAATTAATGAGCATCCTATTAAAAGAAAGAAGAAAAAAAGGGTGGGCTCTTGAAATAGGTATTAAATGGATGGACGGTATGCCACTCACCTTAGATCAAATCTATACTTTTTATAATAAAGTTAATATATCAGTCTTAGAAAAAATGCTAAAAGATTTAGTTAATAAAAACTATATAAAATTTGAGCATCCAAAAGAATTAATAACTCTTGAAAATGGTCTTACTAAACGTCAACCAGACTTAAATAAACCAAGAGGCTATAATATTGTTACTGGTAAGTTAAGTTTTGAATTAAATAAAATTCTAGATCCGAACTGTATCTCAAATACCATTGTTGCAACAGAAACTAGTAAAATCGGTGTACTTGATACAAATGGAATTAGAACATTGACGGATAGAGAATGCTTACGACTTTTTGGTTTTCCTGAGGATTACAAAGTTAATATAAAACAAAGTAATTTATATGACCTTATTGGTAATACAGTTGTTATTCCAGTTATCAAAGACGTTTGTAAAAGGCTTATTCATAATTCAAATCATATTGAGCCAATAAATTATTTTGAAATAAAGTCTCGTTATCAGATGTTAGCTGGTCATGATATTTCTTTTCCGTCTCATATAAAGCTTTTACAAACTGTTTCCAATCTAGAAAAGGCTCAAACCGTGGATTTTTTGAATACCAAGTAGCTGGTCTAATATTATATATAATACCTCTTTTCCTTTGAATTTTTAAAGGAAAAGCATCTGATGAACAAGTAATCTCCCAAATTTTCTTTAACCATATGTCAGAAATTTTTAATCTATGACCATCTAGCTCATATGAAAATATGAGATAATCAGCAAATAATCTATTCGGATTTTGTGCTAGTGAAGCACAATAAGAATCGAAATTTGCTAGATCAAAGTTTGCACCTGCAGAAGAATCAAAGCATTTAATTTCTAACAAATCTTGTTTTGAACCAATGTAGAAGTCGGGGAACTCCTGACTTCTACCTGAAGTGTTCGCACTTTCAATGTTATATTTATTCTTACGAGCCCAAACCCCTAACCATTCTTCAATTAACCCACCAAGCCCATCTTTTCCTGATACAAATATTTTAACATCTCCAATCTCAAAAACAGTCCCTCCCATAAAAGTACATAAGTTATCCTTTAATCCCTTATATAAACGAATAGATTCTTCAAAATTTACCATCATAGTACCTTCAATAGTTTAAATGATTGAAGATACTATGATGGCTTTTTATAAAAACACAATAACTAAAGCTGAAAAGCCACAAACAAAATTTGTATATTACGTAGATTCCAAATTGCTCCCACAATCCAGATTATATTTGCAGTCAAACGAATAACTAAAGAGTGGATTTTATAGGATAAACTTGGTTTATGGGTGATTTGTACCACAACACCCGAATCCTGCATCCACTCTTTTAATACTAAAGTTCTTAATTATCACTCTTACTAAAAATCCTAAATGCTAAACTAGCAATCTGAACTGATGTAACCTTAGTATTCTTAGGTATTTATATATCCACTTAATCAGCTATCAAGCCTTTTTAAAGGCTTGATAGCTGTAAATATTACTTTTTTACGTAAATTGGGAATGCCATTTCCCCATATGAAGATGCGTATATTTTATTAAAATTTTACACCAAGATATATTACATAAGACTTAAGTGCCTTCATGTTTTGAAAGTATTTCATTCACTTGCTGAAGTAGAAGATCAACCTCTTTTTCTGTCGCTCCAATTAATGTAGTATATTCAACAGAACCCACGGCTTCTGTAATATTATTCAGGGCATTATTAATAATAACTATATCTTCATATTTACAGAATAAATGAAATCCTTTTTTATCATATTTATTAATTTTTATGTGACTAATCCTAACTTTATATTTTATTTTACTGAATTGTAGTACTCTTTACCCTTTGTAGGCCTGAAAGCAGTACCACAATCCTTGCTTGATGGGTCGTATATTACAATAGTACCTGTTGAAACATTCCAATAAGCCTTACGACCACGTAATAATTTTTTATCCGATGATGTAGACATTACAACCTTAATTAAATTTCCAAACGTTGAAATACTATTTACTTTAGGTAAAGATGGCATTGCTAACCCTGCAATAACTTTACCTTTTTTATATTGGCCTCCTTTAATGACATGCTTATTATAAGCATGTCCTTTAGCTATTGTATTTGAAATTGATGTTATGCTTTCTCCAGTACATTTATCTGCCGCTAATGCACTAAAATTAATGAGTGATATAAGCATAATAGCAACTATTCTTATTGTATTTTTCATTATTTACGTCCTTATAATTAAAAGTATGTTCAGTTTTACCGAACTTCAACATAGGTATCTATATATGATAAGTCAAATATTCATAACTCCTAATGTAATTATGAAAAATACTCCAGATAACTTGATTAAAAGCCATATTATTCTAATATTTTTTCATTTCAATTAAACCTCTTACTAAAATCCCTTTTTTCTTCGACTAATTTATTGGTTTAAAAGAAAAAATGAGATTTAGAAAAGCAACAAACAGAGTTTGTATATTGCGTAGGCTTCGAATTGCTCCCGCAGGAGTTTTTAAACCCGTATCGAAAACTTTAAATTTTGATGCTAGATTTTAAAAATAACAATGAGAATAATAGCGAAAATAAAAAAGAAAAACCTTTTTTCAAATTCTAAAGAATCTCGATACATTTGAAAAAAAGTAACAAATTTATTTTTTGGACATACAGAAATAAATTTTTAACTTCGCTATAAAAAATCATGAAATTTAAGAAAATTCTATTATTTTACACAATACGCCTCAAAGACGTTTTAAAGGCCATACAGCGGCTAAAAAATATCTCATATATATTTTACCATTAAATAATAAACACCCACCCACAAGGTCATTAATAAGGCTATATGAGGAGTTTTAATATTATATCCTCAATACCAGATGTATTATACCCCTTGGTAAGCCACTTTTCTTAACTTTAACCAAAACAGACCTAAAAAACCTAATTTTGACACCTCCGCTAGTGTTATAACCTGTTAGGTTTTAGTTAGTGTAGTGTTACGCACTTTTTTTAGGGGGGTAAGTCTAAGTTATAACAAGGTTTTTTAAAAAGTAGCGTTCCTAGAACACCGAACGGA
>ASZJ01000213.1 GCA_000416275.1 Osedax symbiont Rs1 | reverse complement strand
GTCGCCGCAGGCGAAATTCTTATAAGAATTTGATCTTAAAACATAAAAAAGAAATCAGTTGAATCTTTTGACTGTTATTTTGATCTTAAAAAAGCCAGCATAAAACAATAATACAAATAACAAAATGACAATTAATCTTTGCCTGTCCTTTATTATTTGCTATGACTTTTTTACTAATTTTACGCCGGCGATAATAAATGGAGCATAGTACATGAAAAGAAATCAATCTTTGAACAAAGGAGTAAGCCTATAAAATAGACTTAAAAATCAAGGATCTTTAAATTAGCGAACCAAGCTAAGGCTAGTGCTCGGCTGAATAAAAATCAAACAAAGCCCWCTGCCTGAAAACCCTTCTAGATATTAATGCATTATCCACAATATAAAGGTACGACCACCACCGGGCTTGTCCAACAACCTGATAAGGCGTCGGCTGCGCGACGCCTATCCTTATTTGTTATGTTCGTGTTAATTATCAAATAGTTGCCCTACAGTTTTCATAGGTAAAAAGATGCGAATACGCCCGTTATGCTCACATAACGTCTCAAAACCATACTTTGCATAAAAGCTTTGTGCAGTATCAGTTAAGCAGTCAACAACTACAGCGTAAGCTCTCATGTGATGATTGACTTCCCATAAATATTCTAGGGCTTTAATAAGGCTAACTTTTCCCAACCCACTTCCATGGAACTCTTTATGGACAGCCAACTGAGCTAATAAGAAAACCGGGATAGGATATCGAGGTAATTTCTTAGCCATATTTTTAGGTAGCGTTTCTCTGCATATTGAACTCGGAGCAACACTGTAAAAAGAGCAAATAGGATATTTTTGGTTCAACAATGGCCTTTGAGTGGGTAAAACCATTGTCCGACTTATGCCTGCTTGCATATGTTTTGATGCTTGAGTTTTAATAAAAACGTTCAATTCAAGCTCACCACAATCAAAAGAATTACGGTCGTGAATCGATTTATTTAATTCTTCAAATTCGGTAGCCCAACTCATTTAAAGCCACTCTCTTTGGTAAACTCAGCGGCTTGCATCAGTGCATTATTTGGTGTTTTAGCCTTCTCGCAAGCTAAAAGAAACTCATCAAAAACGCTGTCTTTTACAGATATGCTTTCGTGCTCAGCAATTACATGTGAAGCATCCTCATCCATTAAACGAACAACATACTCCGTAAGGCTTTTTAACCCCAATAAAGCTGATGCCTTCTCAGCTTTAGCTTTGATATCTTCATCAAGCCGAATATCTAAACGTGCAGTAGCCATGTAACTCTCCATTGTACGGATAGGTTCCGTATTGTAATGTTAGTATAAGCTTTAAACTAATGATAAGCAATTCGTACGGAGAGTTGACGGGTGTGGATAGAATATAACGGCCACCTAACCTGCGGCGTGCTGGGTCGGTTTTTTGCGTCTCTTTGCTAAAAATGTAACAGCTTTAGCCGTCTGGTTTAGGTGTTTGTGTACGCTCAGCATGGGCATGAACTAATGAGGTGAAAGTCCTCTGTAGGAAAATCACCGTTTATTTAACGTACTGTCATTAAACGTTAACTACTAGCAAATGGCAAGGGCTTAACCGCGAGGTTTGGTCTGGAGGAAGCCGCTAGCCTATTTACTCAATTAAGGCGAGCTGATGAACAAAAACATCATATGAGGCGTAGGCTGGAGGCGAGTTGTCACAAGACGACGAAACGCGTGAGCAGGACGCGGAAGATTTGTGCAGTGAAAGTTCATGTTCGCTCTTCATATGGGAAGTGGAAAAACCTGCTTAACAAGTGACCCTTTACTTAAAAAAGAGGCTAGCAGTGAGGCTCTGCTCTATAAATGCTTGGTTTCTCTGAGTTCATCAACAGAGAAAAGCGAACTTGATGAATACCGACATATGGCATTTACTTTTACAGGGAGGTGCGTCAGTGGCGAAAGCCATGAACCAAGGTAAGGAGTTTGATGAGATTGGGCGTTAGAGTAAAGTTAGCAGTCGACTGTGGCATCACTAGCAAAGGCCCATGGCGCAGCTCTAAAACCCCTGGAATTAATCAGGCATTGTCGAATGCTTATTTGAAACGCCAAGGTTTATATGAGTTGCGTGATGGATGGATTAAACTTCACTATTCTAAGTGAAACGGCCTCGGCTTTGGCTTCCTGCGTCGCTCTACCTTCAGCATCCATGCTTACGTGAGCGGACCCGCATGCAGGGTGTTGTGGGGGCTGAGGGTTAGATACCCTCGGCTACCCGATTAGGGATGCGATTACGCATGCCAGTTGATATCTATTTTTTTGTGTGTTGCTACGCAGTCACGCAAATACAGATTGATAAGGCTTTGATATGGAACACCTGATTCCTCAGCCATGCCTTTAAAGTAAGAAATAACATCTTCACCTAAACGCATTGTGACAGGTTTTTTAAGTTTGCTAGCGTAAGGGTTTTTACGCGATTTCATAGTTGATAAATCATACTCGTCTTTCATAATTAATGCCCTCGCTGATAGTGTTTTCGTTCATTTTTTGTTGCTTTTCTGGCTGAAATAACTCTTACGGTATTTCCTTCGTCACGCTCACAATGACAAATAAGGAGTAAGTTTGTCTCATTGCTTATTCCAAGCATCAAAAAACGATCTTCTGTGTCAGAGTTTTTTAGATCAAAAAATTGCACGGCAAATTCATCAAAGAAAACTGATTGAGCTTCTTTGAAGGATATGCCGTGTTTCTTGATATTTGATGCAGCTTTAACTGCATCCCATTCGAATTTAATCATATGTACATTGTATGTACAAAGTGCGGAGTTGTCAAAGTAGCCCTAACGAGGCTGTAGAAAAACCCTAACCAAGTTTCTACCGCCAATTTTGGTTAATTTCAAGCCTAAAAACAGGCCCGTTTTATGAATTCTTGATACATTGAACCCCTAAAAAAATATTTAAGGCACTCTCCGCACGATAGAGAAATAAATTTTAGGCTTTTCTACAGCCTCAACGCTGGCGGCAACTGCAGGCACGCGGTGCGGATTTTGCGGTCTTTTTGCAAAAGCCGTGACGTGGGACTGTCAGATTGCTTGCCCTTGTGTACGCCCAGCATGGGCATGAACTAATGAGGTGAAAGTCCTCTGTAGGAAAATCACCGTTTATTTAACGTACTGTTATTAAACGTTAACTACTAGCAAATGGCAAGGGCTTAACCGTGAGGTTTGGTGCTTAGGAAACCAGTAGCCTCTTTGCTCAATTAAGGCGAGCTGATGAACAACAACATCATATTAGGCGTAGGCTGGAGGCGAGTTGTCACAAGACGACGAAGCCATGTGATACTTTTGGTTAGAGAGCATGGCCACCGTAAAGATGGGGTTGCTTACAGGGATGTAAGTAAGGCGTGAGCAGGACGCGGAAGCTTTGCGCAGGGAAAGTTCATGTTCGCTCTTTATATGGAAACGGGAAAGCCTACTTAACAAGCGATCCTTTACTTAAAAAAGAGGCTAGCAGTGAGGTTCTGCTCTATAAATGCCTTGGTTTCTCTGAACTCATCACCTGAGAAAAGCGAATAGATGAATGCCGGTAGCGCTCAAATGGGTAACTGATTGAGTGATTAAGTAGAAGTCAGCAGATGGCATACGAAGACATGGATGTCGAAGGTAGAGCGACTCAGGAGATAAAGCCGAGTAGCCAAACGCCCATCGTAAGTGAGCTTACGGCAGCATA
>ASZJ01000212.1 GCA_000416275.1 Osedax symbiont Rs1 | reverse complement strand
TTTATTTTGTATAGACAACAATTATTTTACCACAAAGAGGCATCAACTTGTTTTATATCATATGCTTAGTGTTGATTTTTGGTTTTATTTGAATCCCGAAACTTGAGTTATATGTGTTCTCATGATTATGCCTCAAGCCTCTGTAGCGAAAGGCGTATTTGAACTTAAATCTCTAAAAGAGATAAAAATGGATGGAATTCAAAGACAGACTCTTGATAATTCTTGTGGTGCCGCTGCTCTATCCATTTTATTAAAGGATTACTTTAATGACTTCTACGAAGAAAGTGATTTATTAGCAGATATAATATCTAGATCGTCTAAAGAAGAGCTTAGAAAAAGCGCAACATATGGTTTTTCATTGTTAGATCTTAAAAGCCTAGCCGAAAGGTTAGGGTATAAGGCAGATGGTGTAACCTTGCCAGAAAAATCAATTTTTGCGTTGCCTGGCCCCGTAATTATTTTATTAAAAGGAAAGAAAGTTAATCATTTTGTAGTTCTGAAAGGTACAGCGAAAGGAAGTGCATTTATTGCTGATCCAATTCAGGGAAGCATTAGAATGCCATTGCATAAATTATATGACATTTGGGATGGTGTAGCTTTAATATTAAGTCGTAAAGGATTTGGTTTGCCTAAAAGTCACAAGCTATCGATGCCAAAAATGTCATCGAAAATAGCGCCTGAGCGTCAAATAGTAAGACACTTACGACACTCGCCCTACTAGGGCTTATTATTACATAGAGAAAAACAAGGAGTTTATTATGGAAATTAAAACAGTTTCATCGGCAGATTTTTTACCGGATCGACTTGCTAGTAAATCAAAACCATTAACAGTAGCCGAATCGCCCATTGAAAAGACAGTCCATCTCTCAGCTAAAGGGACAGAAGCATCGAGAAATGGTGAGCAGAGTAGTGTGCTCTATTCAGAAGCCATGACCAGTACAGACCCTAAAGTAAGAAAGATTGGTGATGATTTTCAAAAACTAGCGATACCTCAGTGGATGGCGGAATATGGGAGAATCAAAGAACTTCCCATTGTTGGAACTCCTGGCAAAGAAAGTCAGCCGACAGGCGGTAAAGATCAAATGACATTTGGCTCTAAAGTTCAAGGAAGCAGTCGTGGAGAAAAAAATCAGAATATTGCTGTATATAGTGACTTGATGGTAAATTTTTTAAAAGATGAGAACTTGTATGGTATAGAAAAAGTAGATGAGCGCCATAACGCATTTATTTTGGATAAAGAAAAGAGTGAAAATTTGCGTGTCAAATTCGAGGAAATAGTAGCTGATTACCATCGTCAAAATGAAGCGGTAAGCTGATCAAAATACATTTAACAGTGCGATAATTCTGTAAACCAAAATGATCGCTCTCTATGATTAAAACGGTGACACTTTCTGGTAGTTTGCGCAGAGGATAGCCTAACAACCAAAATAGACCGAAAACTATATCGCTAGTCCCTGTCGTATTAGTCATTATTTTCAATTGGGTTTAAACCTGTTTGTTGCTCCAGAAGGCCTTCTAGAACGGACGTGGGGTATTGTGCATAAACGCCATGTTTTCGTTTAATGCTCTAAGGGCCTTTAATATCAGCGTCTACAGAGCATCCTTGTTTTAGTCTCTTTGAAACTTTGGAAATTGTAGACCGAGAGCATCCTAAAATATGTTGAATATAGTCATAAGATTTTTTATCCGATAACATACCTTCAATCTTCTGCTGTAAATCTATATCATTTGGGCGACCAAGATAACGACCTTCCAATTTAGCTTTAATAATACCTTCCTTTTGACGTCTTCTTCGATCTTCATAATCTTTTCTAGCAATAGCCGCTAGCATATCGAGCATCAAATCATTAATGGCAGATAACATTCGTCCTGTAAATTCATCTCTTACAGCCGCGAACTGATGACTCGTAGGTAAATCTAATGAAACGACCCTTAAACCTTTTGTTTTTATAATGGATTTAAGTGAACTCCAATCATCATCATTTAATCTGGATATCCGATCTATTTGCTCTACAAGTACGATGTCGCCTTTTTGAGCTATTTCAAGCAATCTAAATAATTCTGGTCTCTTAAGCTTGGCTCCAGATTCGTTTTCTGCAAAGAAAGCAGATATTACCAAATCATGATTATTCGCAAATTGTATTAACGCATTTTTTGCGCGGTTCGCATTTTGCTCTTTGGTCGAAGCTCTCAAATAGGCGTATGTTCTAAAATTGTTCATCGTGCAAATAGTCCATTTAACATAGTCTCTTTATTGTAGTCCATTATACATAGTATTTAGCATTTAACAGACTAGAATAATGCTAGGTTTCCGATAGTCTTCTTAGGGTGTACTCAAAATGAACCGTATTTTGAATAACTGATTATTACCTTTTGTCACCAGTTCTATCAATTTGGGATAAACATGAAAACACAAAAAACAAAAACAGGCCGAATTCAGATACTCACTGATCAGGAAGCTGATGAACTTTACTCTTGTCCTGTGCTTAACCAAGCAGAACGAGAAGAGTATTTGTCATTCGATTCCGAAATCGAACGTATTCTGGCCAAGTTAGAAAAAACCGAAACCAGAGTATATTTAATCTTACTCATTGGTTATTTTAGAGCTAAGCCCGTGGTACCTAAGTTCAAATTGAGGGACGTAAAACAAGATGTTGAGTATATCTATTCAACATACTTCCCAGATAAAAAACCTAAATATTCAGTGATAAAGAAGAGCACTAGAGCAACATTAATTTTGAAAATGTACTCTATATTAGGGTTTGATAAATTTTCCAAACGACAGCATCAACAAGCCTTAATAGAGAGATTACGGGATGTAGCCACTATTTGTACCGATCCCAAATATATTTTCGATGAATGTCTAGCATTTTTCGGGCAAAAACGAATAGGTTTGGTGGGCTATACCACGCTGCAAAATATTATTACCAATGTACTGGCCAGTGAAAGACAGCGTACAGAAGATATTCTTTCTTGTCATATGCCGGAAGGAACTCAAGCTAAATTACATAAAATTTTGCACACTACAGGCATTTTAAATAATCTTTCTGCTTATAAAGGCTCGGCCAAAGACTTTAGCCCGTCACAGCTTGATAAAGAGATAGGTACCCACAATACCATAAAAGAGGTGTATCCAGATATAAAACAACTTATTGAAAAGTTGGGTTTGTCGCAAGGTAATTTAAACTACTACGCTTCTATTATTCACCATCAATCTGTTTACAAAATTCGTCGATACCCGAAGTGGCAGGGAATGTTGTATATAGCCTGTTATTTGTTTTTTCGCTATCAGGAAACTAATGATAAACTGGTTATCGCCTTTCAATATGTTGCCCGTAAACAAAGAGAAGCCGCCAAAGCTGCCGCTAAACAACGCATTGCAGATGACCTTGAGGTGATAAGAGATAAATTGAAAAGCGCCGGCAATATACTAAAGCTTTTTGTTGATGACAACATCAGTGATCAAACGGAATTTGGGGATATTCGCCAGGATGCTTTTGCTGTTATTCCAAAAGAGGAAATCCAACTAATTAGTCAGCACCTGCATCAAAATAACTTTGATAAAATACTGTATGAGTGGCAATTTATTGATACAAAGCACAAGAAAATATCAAATTCTATGCGCTCTTTATTTATGGTTATTGATATAGATTGTGATCCAAACTTAAAGTTACTTGCATCACAGTTAACAATATCAAAATCAGAACTCAATAAAGATAGAAAAATAACGACGGTTGATCAGAGGCTATTAAGGAGCCAAGATAAGGAATATTTGGTCGAAAACAATCAGGTAAACACCAAACGATTTGAATATTATCTGTATCAAAAGGTAGCCAAACTGATGAATAATAACAGTATTTATGTGGCAGAAAGTGCAGAGAACAAACGTCTTGAAGATGATTTAATTCCACAAGTAGAACGGAAAAATCAGGATCACATTATTCAAAAAACCGGGCTAATCAAACTAAACACACCGATCGACCAGACATTGACTGGGCTATTGAAAACGCTACGGTTGTCTATGAAAAATGTGGGTAATGGTATTAATGATGACGCTAATGATTTTGTAAAAAGACAACCGCGTATTGATCAACTGACTTGGACGTTGGCAAATAAGCGCTGGAAAGATGATATTGAAAACCCTATTTATACTCAAGTGCAACACATGGGGATTATAGAAATTATGGACTTCGTTAATAAAAAAACAGGTTATCTCAATGCATTCAAGAATATCGGTTCCAAAAAACATAGCATCAAAGCCAAAGAAGATGACCTGTTAGCTTGTATCTTTGGTAATGGGTCAAATTACGGACTACACCATATGTCTTCAATTTCAGATCGATCCATTGGAGTTTTAAGAGCAGTCAATGATGGGTATATTCGGCCTGAAACCACCAGTGATGCCAATGATGTCATATCAGATGCATTAGCTGTACTTCCCATTTTTAAACACTATACGATAAATGAACCTGCACCCTTTGGAAGCATAGATGGTCAAAAATTTTCGTGCCGTATTAATACTTTTCGAGCAAGGTATTCAGCTAAATATTTCCGTAAAGGTAAAGGTGTATCTGCACTGACGCTAGTATCAAATCATGTTCCATTAAAAACAAAAACTATTTCACCCAATGAGTATGAAGGACACCATGCGTTCGACTTGTTGTATAACAATACCAGTGATATTCAGCCTAAGACATTGGCTACTGATACCCACGGTGTTAACAACGTAAATTTTGCGATATTAGATTTATTTGGATATCAATTTGCTCCACGCTATGCCAAGTTTAAGAATGCTTTTAATGATATGTTTGAAGTTGAATACGGCGATAAATTGACTTTGCAGTTAAAGAAACCTATTAACACTTCACTAATCAAACGAGAATGGAATAACATTCAATGGATAATTTGTTCTTTGAGCCGTAAAACAGCAACACAAAGCACCATCATTAAAAAATTATCCAATAATAAAAAGAATAGCCGCACATTGGCAGCGCTTCACGAATATGACCGATTAATAAAATGCCAATATATGCTTGATTACGTTGATAGCAAAATTTTACGTCAATTTGTCCAACAAGCGCTTAATCGAGGGGAAGCTTATCATCAACTAAGAAGAGCAATAGCTTCTATTAATGGTAATCAATTTAAAGGAGGCCAAGACTATCAAATTGATCAATGGAATGACTGCGCCAGAATCATAGCAAATTGCATTATTTATTATAATTCAGCACTTCTATCAGGGTTGATTGAAAAGTTCGAAAATGAAAACAATCCAGAGATCGTGAATATGATTGCCAAGCTATCTCCTGTGGCATGGCGGCATATACAATTGGCGGGTAATTATATATTTGGTATTAAAAAGAACAGCATTAGTGTAGATAGATTGCTGGAAAACCTCGATCCATTGGTAGATGAAGAAGAGACTCTAGTAGCTGCTTAGCGGTCTAAATCTCATGCCATTCGTCTGTAGGCCTTTTGTACTAAGGCTTGCAGACGAACTCTGGACTTTTCGATGAAATGGGCGCAAAACCCCTATAAGGATAAAGAGCTTACGCTATATGGTGCAGTGAAGCCACGGATTCAAGTAATAGATTATTACAGCATAGGTATTAGTGATTAGCCACATATCTCCGCTATAGATAGCTGCTCAAAAAAACCGTACTATGATTTAATTACCTAGGGAGACTTTGAACAAGTCCCGCACGCCCCTAGCGTACAGAATCTGTCTTTCAAGAAAACATTGCTTAATCTTTGTATTTAAAATGTTATTTATTAACTAAGCGCCCTTCTACTCCGGCCACATTGATTTTTGGCGATCAATTATTAGAGGTACGGTATTTTTATCTACTAGCCTTTGCAATGATGAGAATATTGTTTTGGTCAAAGCAGCACAGGAAGAACGTTTTGACATAGCAAAATATACTGGATTTTTAGCAACCACTAGCGCAAGAGCAACAATTTTTTCTGAGGAAGCTATTAATTCTTGATTAATTACCTGTATTGCATGATCGTAATCAGCCACAAAAAAATCACTCCTACCAAGTATTAACCTTCTAATTTTAACGCTTGGACCTTTCAATTCAGATATTTCCAGATGCCTTTTGGCAAAATCATCAAAGCGATCCCCAAAACTCCCCCCAAGAGGTATATCGCCTTTTAGTCCAATTAAATCTTTGAGATGAGTAAGCTCAAAAACTTTATCCGCACGGGTAAATACCCTCGCTTCATTGATCAAAAAAGCAGAGCTGTAGTTATATATTAAAGCTCTTTTCTTTGTTTTATAGATTCCCAGCACAATGTCGACAGTCCCTAACTCTAAATGCCGCAACATGCGTTTCCATGGGTGTTTTACAAATGTCACTGGTGTATTGATTTCCCTCCCAATCATTCGCATTAATTCTATAGCAACCCCCTCGACCTTTCCCGATTGCTTATCCTCCATTAATAGTGGATACCAACCTAAAGATCCAGATACTTTTATTTCTTTACACGCTCGACAACTCGAACATTTTTCACCGATAGCGGCGGCTGCTATCCACTGACTACACAGTGAGAGGAGTATCATAGTTATAATTCTTAATAACATTTTTGGCCCTTAGCTTAAATCAAACCTGAATCCGTGACTTCAAAGTGAATACAGAGTGTAATATATTGGTTCTACAGTGGAATTGAACAATCTTAGCTGCACCCGCAGGTCCAGTGAGTATTTTTATAACCGCCGTATAATCAAGACCTTGCGCTATGTGGCGCAGTGAAATAACTGACTCAGGTCAAACTAAAAAAAATATTTTCCAATGATATTACTGAGCACTTGTGCGACAGGAGTGTGCGGGAGCTATCCAGAGATTCTTGAGAATAATCAGACGGCGACGCTAGTGATGACTACTAGGACAGGATTTTTTGCATCGTGATCGATGTCGCGCGTTGATAGCCGATATGACGAGTTTCAGCGACTTTGATAAATCCCATGTTGCTAAATATCGCTTGATTTTCCTGTAATTCTATCCTTACTTGTAGCTCTAAACAGCGACAGTTGTTGTTGATCGCATGCTCTTCAACAACCTTGATCATTTGCAGGCCGATTCCCTGCCCTTGTGCTGCAGGCAGCACTGCCAGCTTACCGACATACAGTGCACGTTGAAGATTTTTAACAAACACACAAGCGACTAACTGAGTATTTTGATAGGCAAGGAACACCGTTTCTTGCTGTGCTTTGTGCATGATAGTTTCTGCATTCAATTGCTGTAGGGATGATGGCGGATCGATGCGCGCCTGCTGATACGCGAATGCAGTGCGCAGTAGATTGAGTAACTCCGACCATCCGTTAAACTCTGCGTTTAGCTGTTTAATATTAATACTCGTTAATCCATCCCTGTATTGTTGACAACAGCCGTATTTCAGCCGCTTTTTTCTCAATTAAGCGCACGCACTAGCGACTTAATCAATCATCTCCCTTGACACTTTAAGCATAATCTCAGTTTTCTCACCCTGCCAAGTCACCTTAAATTACTACCAAAAAACAGCTATGAAAATAATTTTAATAATATTTTTCAACATATTATGCAATAAAATTAGAATTTAAATCAAGATTAACTACCTTTGATTGCATTGTTAAACGAAGCCGCTACGCGGCAGAAAAAAACAGCAATTCCCCAAACATTAAGCGCACCCTATCTA
>ASZJ01000211.1 GCA_000416275.1 Osedax symbiont Rs1 | reverse complement strand
AATATGCGGGCTAGAAGATTGCTGTCTATTACTAGGTATTAGGTTTGTTGGTTTTAGTATTTTCCCTGTGCAGCGCAGCGCCTCTGTGACCTCTGTGGTGAAAAAAGCCCTTAGGGTTTTGATTGTTGGTCTTACTAATTCTTTGGTCTTTCTAGTCTTTTAGTGTTTTCTCTGTGTAGCGCAGCGCCTCTGTACCTCTGTGGTGAAAAAGCCCTTAGGATTTTGGTTGTTGGTCTTACTAATTCTTTGGTCTTTCTAGTCTTTTAGTGTTTTCTCTGTGTAGCGCAGCGCCTCTGTACCTCTGTGGTGAAAAAAGCCCTTAGGATTTTGGTTGTTGGTCTTACTAATTCTTTGGTCTTTCTAGTCTTTTAGTGTTTTCTCTGTGTAGCGCAGCGCCTCTGTGACCTCTGTGGTGAAAAAGCCCTTAGGATCTTGGTTGTTGGTTTTGCTAAGTATTTGGCCTTTCTAATCTTCTAGGTTTTTCTCTGTGTAGCCTAGTGTCTGTGTTATACCGGTGGTGAAAAAATCCCTTAAAAGATTAGCCTTGCCGCATCAGTATCTACAGTCACCAACTCACCTCAGCCTCATATAAATAGTACAAAATATTATTATTGAGCTAATTTTCCAATTTTAAAGGAGTAACTTTAAAGATATACTGTTTCGAAAAATATAGTTAGAAGTTAGAAGTTAGAAGTTAGAAGCTAGAAGCTAGAAGCTAAAAGCTAGAAGCTTAAAACTCATAATTATCCACTCTTTTAGGTATTGGTAAATGCAAGAGAAAGTCTATGTGGTCGGTGCGGGTATTATTGGTGTCTGCTGTGCTTTGGCGCTGCAGCGGGATGGCCGGCAAGTGGTTTTATTGGATAAAACCGGTCCTGGTGCGGGGGCTTCGTTTGGCAATGCCGGTGCGGTGGTCAATGGCTCTTGTGTGCCTACCGCTACTCCAGGCATCGCTTTTAGCGCTCTAAAAATGTTGCTAAATGGCCCACTGTCTATTGCTCCTAAGCATCTGCTGAGTACGCTTCCCTGGCTGATACGTTTTTTAAACCAAAGTCGTGAGCATCATTACTCGCATAATGCCAAACATTTAGTGGCACTTACCGAGCACGCTACCGATAGCTGGCGTAAATTACTGGATAACACTGATTGCGCCGAAATGTTTAAAGCCGTCGGTTGGTTGAGGTTATTTGAAAGCACCGCTAGTTTTAATGGCAATGCTAGTGCGCGCGAGATGATGACGCGCTGTGGTACTGATTTTGAAATTCTGGACGCCCAGCAAGTACAGGAGTTAGAGCCGCAATTAGCGCCTATTTTTAAACACGGCTGCCTGCAAAAAGATTGTCACTTTATCAGTAACCCAGAGCGGATGTTAGCAGGTTTGGTCGAGCATTTTTTGCAAAATGGCGGGGAGCTGAAAATAGCTGATGTACAAGATATTAGGATAGCGGATCAGAAAATCAGCATTCGCACCACCACTGAAACATTGACCCCCGCTAAACTAGTGCTAACAGCGGGGGCTTGGTCCACTCGCTTGAGTAAAGGCGTAAACTATAGTGCGCCGCTGATTGCAGAGCGTGGTTATCATATGATGCTGCCGGCTACTAGTGCTATATCTAGGCCTATAGTGAATGCGGATCAAGGCTTTGTAATTAGCCCGATGGAAACCGGATTAAGGCTCACCAGTCAGGTGGAGTTGACCGATGTCGATGCCGCGCCTAACTACGCTAAAATACGCTCTTTACTGCCTTTGGTGGAGCGCATGTTACCGGGCCAACAGCTGAGTGAACAGTCGGTATGGGTGGGCGCGCGCCCCTCGTTGCCAGACTCTTTACCTATCATCAGTCGTCACACGCACCCCGATCTGTTGTTTGCCTTTGGCCATCAGCATCTAGGTATGACTTTGGGGCCGATAACCGGGGAGTTAATCGCCGACTTAGTGGCGCAGCGCACCACAAAAATAGATCTACACGCCTATCGCGCCAGCCGCTTTTAAGTGTGTAATATCGACAGCGCTGGCTTTTAAATGCTCTAGCTACCCGAGCAGAAATAGTCGGGTAAATAACTAGCGACTAACTAAGGTGATTTTTACACGCAGGCGAAGTGTGACCTTCCCTCCCAGAAACAAACGGCTGGATGGCGAATCGTTGATAGATTCATCTAAAGTTCCTTAGTACAATAGCCGTTGAATTTAGACAAACCTTTACCACTAAACCCTAAATCAGTGATTTTATGGCGCTATCTAGAGGCGTTGAGCAGCAGCTCAAGCTTTTACACACAATCGCCATCCTCCATTCAAGATTCAGGGATTAGCACCGAGAATTGAATATTCATGTCAGAGCTATTTTCCACCCGTTTAAATAAATATATCAGTCAGAGTGGTCTCTGTTCTAGAAGAGATGCCGATAAATTTATCGAACAGGGTAATGTATTCATCAACGGCAAAAAAGCCGGTGTCGGTGATCGTGTCACTGTTGGGAGTACCGTGCGGGTCAACGGCCAAAAAATTGAGCCGCTGGAGGAAGAACTATTAGTGTTTATCGCGCTAAATAAGCCGGTCGGTGTGGTCAGTACCACCGAGGGCAGTGAGCGAAATAATATCGTTGATTTTGTCAGCCACAGCTCCAGAATATTTCCCATCGGGCGCTTAGATAAAGATTCGCAAGGGCTGATCTTTTTAACCAATAACGGCGATATGGTCAACAAAATACTGAGGGCGGGTAATCAACACGAAAAAGAGTACCTAGTCACCGTCAATCGACCGATCACTGAGCAGTTTCTAGAGGGGATGGCCAGCGGGGTGCCGATGTTAGGGGTAGTCACTAAAAAGTGCAAACTTAGCCAAGAGTCGCAATACGTTTTCAAAATCACTTTAGTTCAAGGTCTAAATAGACAAATCCGGCGGATGTGTGAACATTTCAACTACGAGGTAAAGCAGCTGGAACGCACTCGGATCATGAATGTGGGCATAAAAGGACTGCCGGTCGGAGATTGGCGGGACCTAACCGCCAAAGAACTCGATACGCTATTCAGTTTAACCGCAGATTCCAGCTCGGACATAACCGCGCAGAAAAGCAGTAAACCTAAAAGCAAATCGACCCGCAAGTCCAAACAGCTATCAGCGGCAATAGCAAAAAGCAACGCCAATAAAGTAATCAAACCCAATAAAAAAGCCCAGCTAAAAAACTTAATGAGCGGAAGAAAGATAAAGGCCAAAGGTAGGCGTTAGAAGTTCAAAGTTAGAAGTCGGAAGCTAGAAGCTCAAAGTTAGAAGCTCAAAGCTCAAAGCTTATAACTTATAGCTCAAAGCTTATAGCTTATAACTCAACCATATATTTAAAAAGCATGCTAAAGCACATTATTACCACCACATATCTAATGTATTTTGGGTTGCTGATAAATAAACACTTGGCGCCTAACCAGGCGCCTAGTATTTGACCGAACATCATTATAAAACCTATCATCCAGATAACTTGCCCCGCCATGATAAATACGATCAGGGAGGCGATATTGGTTGAGAAATTCAGTGGTTTTGCCTCGGCAGTTGCCGATATAATCCCCAAGCCGCGAAAGGTCACTCCAGCTAAAGCAAAGAACGAGCCGGTTCCCGGGCCGAACATACCGTCATAGGCACCTATAAAAGGCAGTACTCGGCGTCGATACTTAGTCATCGAGAGCTTAGCTGGGCGCTGTTCTTCAGTGGCTGTAGGGCAGAGTAAGAAATACAAGCCGATAATCAGCAGTACCACCGGGATGACGAAAGAGAGTAGCGCTGGGTCTATAAACTGGATAATCAGCGTGCCAATAACAGCGCCGATAAAAGCAGATAGCATCATGTATTTAACCGCGTCCCAGCTGATTTTTTTGTTTTTAAGCATCATCAACGTTGCTGTGGCGGTGCCCATAGTGCCCTGTAATTTATTAGTACCTAACGCAGCTAAGGGCGGTATACCGCTCATAATAAGTGCCGGCAACACAATCAGCCCGCCACCGCCTGCTAAGGTATCAATTAAGCCTGCGGCAATTGAAATGATAAATAAAAAGCCAATCAGTTCCGTCGATAAATTTAGTGCGTCCAAGTGGGCTCCTTTGAGGGGGATCTACTAAAACCTGAATCAGTGCTTTGCATGCGACACTTTATATTGATTTATACATGGTAACTTCAGCCACGGACTCAGATAAAAGTTAATTTAAACCTGAATCAGTGACTTCACAGCACCACATAGCGCAAGCTCTTGATTCTACAACGGTTAGAAAATTTTTTAGTACTGTTAGATGTCACTAAAAGAAACGTAAAGTGATATTCGGTTATTTGCGTAGCTAAACAATAACAACTTTAACGAGAATTAATAGAGTCAATTGTAATTATTCAACAGTTGTTTCTATTGACTAAGCTGCACTATATAATCTCGGCTCTATCACTCAATTTCGGGAATGAAAATGGCAATTTTGGTCACAGGCGGTGCAGGGTATATAGGTAGTCATACGGTGGTACAGCTACTAGAGCGTGGCGATGAGGTGGTGGTCATCGATAATTATAGTAATAGCTCGCCAGAGGTGTTTAAGCGGATAGAGGCCATCACCGGACAACAAGTTAGTGTTATAGAAGGTGATGTAAACGATCGGCAATTGCTAGAGAGTATTTTTACAGACTACGATATTAAGAGTGTGATTCATTTTGCCGGCTATAAAGCAGTCGGAGAATCCGTCGCTAAGCCATTGATGTACTATCAAAACAACCTCAATACTACACTGACCTTATTGGCCGTCATGCAAACCCACAATTGTAAAGAGCTGGTGTTTAGCTCATCTGCGACTGTGTATGGGGATCCTGAAATAATCCCTATCACCGAGCAATCACCACTATCGGCGACCAATCCCTACGGCCAAACCAAATTGATGATTGAATACATACTAAAAGACCTTGCTCAAGCGGATCCTACGATGCGTATTGCGGTACTTAGGTATTTTAATCCGGTCGGTGCTCATGAGAGCGGCTTGATCGGTGAAGATCCAAATGGTATTCCGAATAACCTGATGCCATTTGTGGCCAAGGTCGCTGTCGGCCAATTGCAGCAAGTGGGAGTGTTTGGCGACGACTATCCAACACCAGACGGTACTGGAGTACGTGATTATATTCATGTTGTGGATTTGGCTGCGGGTCACTTAGCGGCACTCAACAAAATATCCAGCCAAAGCGGGTGGCACGCTTATAATTTAGGGACAGGTCAAGGTCATTCTGTATTGGAAGTGATCAATACCTTCGCCAAGATTTCAAACCGAGTCATTCCTCACAAAATACTGCCCAGGCGGGCGGGAGACATCGCAACTTGCTATGCAGATGTGCAGCACACCAGCGAAAGTTTAGCTTGGAAAGCCCAAGCGGATCTATCAAAAATGATCAAAGACCACTGGAATTGGCAGCAAAAGAACCCCAGTGGCTATAAAGATGCCTCTTAGCAGCTTCAGGCAAGTATTCTTTATAACGCTGTTCGTCAGTTGTGCCGCTGTAGTGACTTGGGGAATATTTAGAGCGACGCCGCCGCAGGCGATATTCCAGCAATCAGATAAGCTCGCTCATCTGTTGGCCTTTGCTGGCTTAGCGTTCACTGGCAGGCTGGCGCTTCCCTTTGTCTGGCCTTCCACATATTGGCCGGCAATCGCGATGCTCTCAATACTAATGGAATATGCACAGGGGCAACTACAAATAACCCGAACCTCAAGCATAGAAGACGCAATCGCCAATCTAGTGGGGGTATGTTTGGCGTTTATAGCGTTGAAAATAATGGGGATGGGGAAAAAATATTTAATTAAATAAATAACAGTTTAAAGTTTAAAAGCTAAAAGCTAAAAGGTTAAAGGTTAAAGGTTAAAGGTCAAAGTTCGATATAGATTTGAGTCCTCAATTCAGCACAAGAGCCTTTCGCATAAAAAAGAAACCTGATTGTATCCTTCTTAGTCGATCTCTCATAACCTTCGGCGATATTAGAGGGTACCGACAAACCCGATCTAGCCCGAATATTGCACCCAATCGCTCGTGTTCTAGCTTGCTCCTTGTTTTTACAGACTTTTCTTTCTCAATCAACCGTTCACACAAGAACGGCGTTCAATCGAAAAAAAGTCTGTAAAAACAACTAGCGGCGTTATCATCACGGCATTGCATGCAATATCCGATCTAGTGATTTGATCTTTAAAACCATAATCAGTATTCGTCGCAAAGTATTTATAAACATTTGCAGGCAATCTAGCAGACCGTTTCCACACTTCCAGCTGCTCAAACACCATAAAACCCCCAGCCCACCTTTTTAATTTATAACTTTTTTAGTTTTTAGCTTCTAACTTTTCAGCTTTCAAACTTTCTAACTCCTCTTTTATAATAAGCCCCAATCCAGCCCAGCGCCAATACCAACATAAACGTCATTGCGTTGGCGGGTATTTGCAAATTAAAATCCACGCTGGCATGTAATGCCATCGCTAACATTGACATTAAACAGCCAAATGCGCAGCCTCGCATCAGTGGGTTGTGCCTTTTTCTGAGCGCTTTAAATGCGACCCCAAAAGTAATCAGCACTACTAAAATTAATGGCATCATGCCAATAATACCGCGCTCGGTTAAAAATTCCAGATAGTCGTTGTGGGCATGATCGTAAAAAAGGAAACCAACCTCTTGCTCTCGTACTTGTGGGAATGCGGTGTAAAAACTGCCTGCACCTGTGCCTAGTAATAGATTGGCATCTGAAATTTTGAGGCTGTATAAATTGACTTCGTCACGGCTTTCTTTATCAACGCTAGTGGCTTCCAGCCGGTTGAGGACTTTATCGACCCCAAAAAAAGTACCGACCACGGTGATATCGATAATTAATAAGCTGATCAGCAAGATCAGAGTTGCTTTTACCGAGCGTTTTTTTAATAAAACCGCTAAAGTGCCGATGATCCCCATACTAACGAAGAACGAAGTATTGCCCATTCGAGAATGGGTCATCACTAGTGCAGCCACCATAATAATTAGTGAAATCCGCAGCAGTGCTTTATTGCCTAATATTGCGGTAAAGGTATTTCTGATTAATTCTTTAAAATTGCCGCTGTTGCCGCGTAATTTAGCAATCATCAAGCCCAATCCTAGCGACAGACAAATAACTAAATAGCCGGCTAAATGATTACGGTTAACGAAAGTGCCAGTCGCCATGCCAATATAGCTATCTTTTTTAATAAAAAATAAATATTCAAGTTCAGATAGGGTCATTAAGCTGCCAAAAATCGCTTGAAAAACTCCCGATAGTACAATGGTATAAATAGTTGCCTTAATCCTTGAGCGGGAATTGAGTAATAGCAGGCTAAGGGCGAAAAATAAAGTTAGGCTGATGCCAAGTAATAGCTCTTTTAAGGTGGCTTCAGGATCGATGCTAATTTGTGCATACAATTGATAAACCAGCGTCAGCTGTGCCGCGCTTAAAAGCACAATAATGATGATTGCACGCTTGAAGCATCGGTTAAATTCAACTTGGCCTTTAAGATACTGAGCTATCCAGCACATACACAATAGAGCCGTGAAAATACAGATCAACATTGCTGACCAGTCTCTATTGCTGCCTAGGGGAAGGGGGGCCCAAACTAGCAGGCTTAAGAAAAGATAGAAAATACTATTGTGGTTAGCGCGTAGCTGCATAGTAAATAATCACAGACTCAGGATAGAGGCCTAAAAAAAGCGCCGAAGCGCTTTTTAAAATGCTAAAAACTTAACCGGCACTGGCTGTGCCACCGCCGCCAGAACCACCGGCACTACCAAAGCTAGGTGCTGATACAGGCGCGCCAGTAGCGCCGGCAGCTCCACCGGCACCAGGTAGTGGTCCACCCGCTGCAGTCGCTTCACCGATAGCGGTCGGGTCAATGTTGTTAGCCAGTGCACTACCTAATAAATCTTCCTCACTAGCGCCACATTTTCTTGCGGCATCGGATATCGCGCCAACTAAATCAGACGTTGGATCGACGGCGCTAAAAGCCGCATTTAGGATCGCTAAATTGGAATCCAATTTATTACAAGCGGCGTAAGTCGTCGCCGCTGGGGTAAGCTTTGCATCAGTTTTAGCTATCTGATTAAAGGTTTCTGGGATACCAGTTTTATTGGTGACTGCGTTATCAAAGATCACCTTCATTGATTTTTTTGCGATAATATCTGATTCAATACTGGCACTCGCCTGAAAAGAGGCAAGTACAATACCAGTCGCGAGAACCGTTTTAAATATTTTCATGTGAATCTCCATTGATTCATTGCTTATACATCCAATGTACATATATCGCTGTACCTTATACAAGCTTAGGCTAATAAATATTCGATTATTATAGCCAAGTCTTTATAGGAGGTAAAGAGGGGATATAAAGAATATGTTTTTACATCCAAAAAAGAAAATGTTATTATCTACCTGTTATCGGTAAGTGAATGATTTCGTGGTCTATTTGCGATGTTTCTGCTGATGATTAACCGCTTGTTTTAACCAGTTTTTTATACTCGCTTATTTGCTTTATGTAAGGTAGTGGGCTAAATAAAACGTCTTAAAATCATTAATAATTCTAATAATTCTAATAATTCTAATAATTCTAATAATTCTAATAATTCTAATAATTCTATATTTATAGAGTTGGCTTTAGTATTGCTGAAATTTAAGGTTTTGGTTTTTAAACAGTAAATGGATAAGTTATTTAAAACTAGGAACTTGAAATGTCGCTCAACTTGGATGGCGCTAAGAGTAGTCTCTCTACGGTGCCAGTCGCAGCACCAGCTACCATTATCTATACCGGTAATAAACTCGCCGGCTCTACTAGACCGCGCAGGTTGTTAAGAAAACATGAATCACTGCTGTTTTTTTGCCAAGTATTTGGCAACTGTGCCGTAATGGCAATATTGTTAATTGCCAGCATTCTATTTAAACACAATGACGTGCCCAGTTATTATCGCGAGCTACTGGTCAATGCGATGTTTGTGATGGTTTTTGTCTACCCAGCCTTTGGTGTTTACAAACAAGCAGCGAATTTTTATGCGATGGCAGTCAGGATCAGTGTCGCTTGGTTCGCAACGATTGCAATTGTCTTAGTGTTGGCTTTTTTGACTAAAACCAGTGAACTATACTCCCGCGAAGTTATTATTATCTGGGCGCTGGCGGTTTTTACTTTACAAATCCCACTGCTGAAACTCAATTACTTTGTGGTTGGTATCTATCGGAAAAAACACACCAAACCGATCAATAGTATAGTGGTAGGGCTGGGAAAAACTGCTCGATTCTTCTCCAAAAAATTAAACGATAACCACTGGTTGCCCGACAAAATAGTGGGCATGGTCAATGGCTATAGCCTAGATGTCTCCGAGGGTATTAGCAAACAGTTGTCGTTTCCTCTGCTTGGCGAGCTGCAGAATATAAAACAAATAATTACCTTAAACAAAGTGCAGCGTGTCTATGTGTCGCTGCCGCTTAAACATGCCGCAAAAGTGGAAGAGCTAAATGAGTACTTGTTAGATTATCAAGTAGATGTGATTTGGATTTTAGACGTCTCCGATTGGAACTTAATGAACCACTCAGTGCGTGAAGTCGCAGGTCTACCACTGCTCTCACTCAATGAAAGTCCGGTAAACGTGTCGCGAGTACAGATTCGGATAAAACATGGGCTCGATAAAATAATCGCATTAATCGCGATATTCCTATTAGCACCGCTGCTTATAATAGTTGCTATCGCAGTAAAGCTAGACTCTAAAGGCCCAGTTATATTTAGGCAAAAACGTCATGGCTACGATGGCAAAGAAATTTACATCTCAAAATTCCGCAGTATGGTGCAGCACGAAGATGCAGCAGTAAAACAAGCGCAAAAAGGCGATCCCAGAATCACCAAAGTCGGCGCCTTTATCCGCAAGACCTCAATCGATGAATTACCTCAACTCTTTGACGTATTGCTAGGGGGGATGTCGCTGGTTGGGCCGCGACCACATGCCATCGCCCACAATGACTACTACTGCGATAAAATCAGTAAATATATGGCCCGGCATAGGATAAAGCCAGGGATCACCGGGTTGGCGCAAATTAGCGGCTGTCGAGGTGAGACAGAAACGATCGAAAAAATGGAAGCCAGGGTCAAATATGATATGGAATATATAAATAATTGGTCGCTTTGGCTGGATTTTAAAATTTTAGTAAAAACCCCGTTGAGTCTGATAAGTAAAGAAATTTATTAGAGATTCAGAAAGCATGAATCGTAAGTTAAAAGGCTGAATAGATAGGAGTTTTTCTTACTTTTTAAGTTGAGGGCTTTGTGTAAAGTGCTGCGTCACAGTTATTTATAGTCCGCGAGGGTTATTAATATTTACCACAGAGGGTGGATCAGGAAGGGGCTTAGAGGCTTGGTGGAAGACCTTAAAAGATTGGTTTACCACAGAGGTCACAGAGGACACAGA
>ASZJ01000210.1 GCA_000416275.1 Osedax symbiont Rs1 | reverse complement strand
CTCCACTAAAAGTTTCTGAAATTTTAGATCTACCCAGCGGCTTAAGAAAAATTTGCAAGGCACTGCTATAAATGGAGTGACTATTGTCAAGTGACTAGTTGGTGCAACATGCGGGCTAGCTCTTAATCTTTAAGTCCCTCCTCTGTGACCTCTGTGACCTCTGTGGTAAAACTAGTCTTTTAAAGTCTTTTCCCCACCGATATAACACAGACACTACGCTGCACTGAGAAAACCTTAAAATCAAGAAATTTAGAAAGACCACAATCTCCTAGCTCTTAATCTTTTAAGTCCCTCCTCTGTGACCTCTGTGGTAAAACAATCTTTTAAAGTCTTTTCTCTACCGCAGAGGCGCTACGCTGCACAGGGAAAATACTAAAACCAACGAGCCTAATACCTAGTAATAGACAGCAATCACCTAGCTCTTAATCTTTTAAACCCCTCCTCTGTACCTCCGTGCCCTCTGTGGTAAAACTAGTCTTTTAAAGTCTTTTCTCTACCGCAAAGGCGCTACGCTGCACAGGGAAAATACTAAGACCAACAAACCTAATACTTTGCAAGACAAAAACCTTCTAGCTCTTATTCTTTAAATCCCTCCTCTGTGACCTCTGTGCCCTCTGTGGTAAAACAATCTTTTAAAGTCTTTCTCTACCGTAGAGGCGCTGCTGGCACCCGGCACAGAGAAAATACTAAAACCAACGAACCGTGGAAACACATTGAAATTTAACTTGTTGAGATTAAGGGCTTATTTCACAACCATCAAGTTAAACGGAGTATAATGGTCAATCAGGTGTTTTATTGATTTTAGAGCACAATTACAATATCTTAGCTTCAGTGCTGTTTTTTCAAGCCGTTGCAGGATCAATAGATTAAACTTAATCTATGACCTCAATCTGTGATTTCACGGCACCACATAGCTCAAGCTCTTGATTCTACACTGTGTATTCGCTTTGAAGTCACGGATTCAGGTATGAGTTTGTATTGCTTTAATCAAACTAAAATAAATTGGAGAGATCAATGACACTAGCGGTAGGCGACAAAGCCCCTCTTTTTAACTGTAAGAACCAACTCGGTGAAGATGTATCCCTTGCTAGCTTGCAGGGCAAGAAAGTAATTTTGTATTTCTACCCGAAAGACTCCACGCCAGGTTGCACTGTGCAAGCTTGTAATTTACGCGACAATTTTTCTGAGCTCTCCGAAAAAGACTACATTGTACTTGGAGTGAGTAGCTGCTCTGCGAAACGCCACACTAATTTCATTGCAAAAAACAGCTTACCTTTTGATTTATTGATGGATGAGCAGCAAGAAATACAAAATAGCTACGGTGTTTGGCAACAAAAAAAGACCTTCGGCAAAGAGTATATGGGGACGGTAAGAACCACCTTCATCATCGATGAACAAGGCGTCATTGCGCAAATCATCAACAAAGTAAAAACCAAAGAACACTGGCAGCAGGTTGAGGAATAAGTATTAAGTTTGAAGTGTTAAGCTAAAAGTCTACAATCAGTTAGCTTTCAACTTCTAGCTTCTAGCTATCACCTTCTGACAAGGAATAATTTATGGCGGACAATGTCAATACCGGAAATATTATCGCAGCGCTGTGTAATGTGTTTATCCCTGGGTTGGGGAATTTGATTCAAGGGCGACTATTTTCAGCCATTTTCATTTTTCTGATCGTCACTATAGGCTACTGGTTTTGGTGGTTTTTTCTGTTCCCTGCGATAATAGCTTGCCTGGTGCATTTATTTAGCATAGTTAACGCAGCTACTTATAATCCTGATAATTAGCTATCGCCACAGGACATTAATTTGTGCTCGTTTTAATTTTTAGTCTGAAAAATTCAGCAGCCAATTTTGCAAAGCGCATATTGCAGTAGAGCGCTCTCGGCCAGCTGCGATACTCAAATAATGCGCTCCCACGACGATAGGTACTTGTTTAGTCGCTGCAACTAGAGAGCCTAATGACATTTCTCTTTCTATATATGCCATATTTGCTAGTGCGATACCATGCCCTGCCACCGCCGCTTGTATCGCTACATCATCTTGTTCGAATTTTAAGGCATTGGCGATAGGCAGAGCATTGATACCAATAATTTTAGCCCAAAGCCGCCAGTCTCTACCGCTGATTTCATTGAGAATCAATTTTTGTTGGCTAAGTTGCTGCACGCTAAAAGGGCTATTTATCGCCAATCCTTGTGCGGCGAGGAAACCTGGGGAACAGACCGCCACTAACCATTCATCAATAAATTTTTTGCTATTTTGCTGGTTTATTTGCGGCGCAGTCAGGTAATAATCAATTGTTACGTCAAAAACTTTCCCCTGTGTTGACTCTTGACTACTACTTGCCAACATTTGAATACTAAATTGAGGGTATAATTTTTCAAACTCGGGCAGTTTCGGAAGTAACCAGCGAATCGCAAAACTGGTCGTCGCATTTAAGGTTATTTGCTGATCATCCGCCAACAAGCGTTCAGATACTTGAGAAATTTTCTGCAGCGCCGACTCGGCAACCGCCAGCAATAAGATGCCATTTTCCGATAGCACGATGCCGCGCCCACTCTTCACAAATAGCGGTTTGGCATAGTACTCTGCCAGATTTTTCATTTGCCGACTAACAGCACCTTCGGTTACGTGTAGTTCGTTGGCCGCTTTGACGAAGCTTAGGTGCTTTGCAGCGATAACAAAATAGTGCAGCGCGGTTAGCGGTGGTAATTGCATCTTTGACTATCCTTTACCTGAATCAGACTTCACTGCACCACATAGCGCAAGCTATTGATTCTACAGCGGTTAGAAAAATACCCGCTGAACCTACGGGTTTTATGCACGAATGCTTTTATTTAGCGAATGCAGGACGCATATGAGCTTGCAGCTAAGATTTTTAAATTCCACTGTAGACCCAGTATCTTACACTCTGTATTCACTTTGAGCCACGGATTCAGGCTTTAGTTAGACCACAAGCAAACTTCTTTAGTTTACAATAACTCAAGTGCAGCAAATTAATTATCCTTTTTTAAAATTACTTTAATATGCTTCAATGAGCAGATTAAAGCTAGTTAGTGCCCATCTACTAACAGCTGACTACTGCGAAAGAGCTCGTTGCAGGATTAGTACTAGTAAGTCTGGGATTTTACCCTTTACCACAACATTTGTTTTTATCTAAGGTAACTAATATGTCGATTAATTTATCTAAAGTTCAAGCTGATCTCTGTGCATCCAAACAACTTATCCACTTTAATAGCGCCGGCTCCTCTTTGATGCCAAGGCAAGTTCTCGATTGCCAAGTGCAGTATTTATCCCTGGAAGCGAAGCTTGGAGGCTATGAAGCGGCCGCTGAAAAGGCCACTGAAATCAACGCCATTTATGCCAGTGTTGCCAAACTGATTAACTGTGACACCAGTGAAGTGGCACTGGTTGAAAATGCCACCATTGGCTGGATGTCGGCTTTTTACTCTATCGATTTTCAGGCGGGAGATAAAATTTTAACCGCTGAGTGTGAATATGTATCAAACTATTTAGCCTATCTAAAATTGCGTCAAGAAAAAGGCGTGATCGTAGCAGTTATCCCCTCAACCTCATCAGGTGAAGTGTGTATTAGCGCCTTAGAGCAACTAATTGACGATCGGGTAAAGCTGATTTCTATCACTCACATTCCAACCAATGGCGGCCTAGTTAACCCGATCGAAAAAATTGGTAAAATCGCTAAACAACATGACATTTTGTATTTGGTGGATGCCTGCCAAGCCGCCGGACAACTGCCAATCGATGTCGAAGAGATTCAATGTGACTTTTTATCAGCCACTGGTCGCAAGTATTTACGAGGTCCCAGAGGATCTGGTTTTTTGTACGTCAGAAAATCCGTGCAGCCGAAAGTCACACCACCGGTCATTGATGTGCGCTCGGCAACGTGGACCACCGTTGATGATTATCAATTTAGCGGTGACGCGACCAAGTTTGAGAACTGGGAAAATAATTACAGTGCCCTTTTAGGCATGGGCTGCGCGATTGATTATGCGCTGGATATTGGCCTGGAAAATATCGCTGCTGCCAATCACATCCTCGCCGCAGATTTACGGGCTAAATTGACTTTACTGCCGCGAGTGACAGTGTGGGATATTGGATCTGAAAAATGTGCCATTGTCAGTTTTTCGGTCTCAGGCATTCAATCCAGGGAAATAGACCAGCGCTTACAACACTTTAATATTAATGTCAGTCACAGCACTCCGGCGAGTACTTTAATTGATGCCAGTCGCCGCAAACTCCCCGATGTGGTCAGGGCCTCGGTCCACTATTTTAATAGCATTGAGCAAAATGATGCCTTTATAAAAGCCTTAACTGAAATTATTACGAGCTGATACTTCAGCATACTGCCTACTAAGCAAAACCGAACCACCAAGATTCTAAGGGCGTTTTTCACTATAGAGAGGTGCTTCGCTGCACAGAGAAGACCCTAGAAGGCAGGAAAGACCGAATACTTAGCAAGACCAACAACCAAAATCCTAAGGGCTTTTTTACCACAGAGGTCACAGAGGCGCTGCGCTGCACAGAGGAAACACTAAAAGACTATAAAGACCAAAGAATTAGTATGACCAACAACCAAAATCCTAAGGGCATTTTCACCACAGAGGTCACAGAGGCGCTGCGCTGCACAGAGGAAACACTAAAACCAAACACCTAGTACTTAGCTAGTAATAGACAAAATTTTTCTAGCTCTTAATCTTTAAATCCCTCCTCTGTGTCCTCTGTGACCTCTGTGGTAAATCAATCTTTTAAAGTCTTTTTTCACCACCGAGATCATACAGTCAACTACGCTGCACAGAGAAGACCCTAAAAGACTGGAAAGACCGAACTCTTAGTAAGACCAACAATCAAAACCCTAAGGGCTTTATTCACCACAGAGGTCACAGAGGCGCTTCGCTGCACAGAGAAAACCTTAAAATAAAGAAATTTTGAAAGACAACAATCACCTAGCTCTTAATCTTTTAAATCCCTCCTCTGTACCTCCGTGGCCTCTGTGGTAAAACTAGTCTTTTAAATATCTTTCTCTATCGCAGAGGCACTACGCTGCACAGGGAAAATACTAAAACCAACGAGCCTAATACCTAGTAATAGACAGCAATCACCTAGCTCTTAATCTTTAAATCCCTCCTCGGTGCCCTCTGTGGTAAAACCAATTTTTTAATCACTTGCCCTAGACAGCGCTTAGGTCAAATTAGAGATCAATCTTTTTCGCCGTCGACCCGCCCATACTTATCTTCAAACCGAACAATATCATCCTCACCTAAATACGAGCCGGATTGTACTTCGATCAGCTCTAGCGGTATCAGCCCAGGATTCTCCAGCGCATGCACAGCCCCCAGCGGGATATAAGTCGATTCATTTTCAGACAACATTATCACCTTGTCGCCATTAGTCACTTTTGCGGTACCTGTCACCACTATCCAGTGCTCTGCCCGATGATGATGCATCTGTACCGATAATTTGGCACCAGGCGCCACTGTAATCCGCTTTACCTGAAATCTATCGCCATGATCGATTGAGTCATACTTGCCCCAGGGTCGATATACTTCACGATGGATAGTTGGCTCGCTTCGCCCCGCCGCTTTTAACTGGCTGACTATCGCCTTAACTTGTTGGGCTTTATCTTTGTGCGCAACTAAGACCGCATCTTTAGTATTGATGATCACTAAATCTTTAACACCGACGGTCGCGATCAGCTTATCTTCACTTATCACTAAAGTATTTTTTGTATCAACCGCCTGCACATCACCCTTAAAGACATTGCCATCACTGTCCTGTTCAGAGATCTGCCAGAGCGCCGAGAAGCCGCCTATATCATTCCAACCTGCATCTAACGGTACTACCACCACATCGCCATTCGCCTGTTGGCAGAGCGGCTCCATCACCGCGTAATCAATCGATTCCTCCGGGCAGGCTTTAAAGGCTTTGACATTCACCCGGACAAAATCATTATCAACTTGCTGGCCCTGCATCGCCTGCTCACATGCGGTATAAATATCGGGCCTAAACTCTTTTAAAACTGCTAAATAGCGACTCGCTTTAAACATAAACATGCCGCTATTCCAGTAGTGCTGACCGCCATCCACATAGGTTTGAGCGGTTGCTAAATCCGGCTTTTCCACAAACTCACTCACTTCAAAGGCCGCGCAGTCACCAATAATTGGCGCTCCTCGCTTCACATAGCCATAACCGGTTTCAGGCCCGGTCGCCACTATACCGAAAGTGACCATTTTTCCATTCTCAGCCGACACCTGTGCCTGCTCAATAGCCGCTTGAAAAACATCTATATCTTCGATGACATGATCAGCAGCCAGTACTAGTATAACTGGGTCATGCTCTATTGCCTCCTCACCACCGACTAACGACTCAAGACCAACAACTTCTTTTGTCTCCACCGCTTTTATAGCCGCCAACGCAATTGCCGGCGCTGTATTACGACCTACTGGCTCCAAAAATATCCCGCTGTGAACAACACCCAACTGCCTAATCTGCTCCGCAGCGATAAAGCGATGCTCCTCATTACAAATCAGCATACAAGGGGAATGATCCAAACCTTTTAAGCGTAATAAGGTTTGTTGCAGCATGCTGTGCTCGCCGCAAAGACTTAGGAATTGTTTAGGATGATTAGTACGCGAGAGAGGCCAGAGGCGAGTACCACTACCTCCAGCAAGAATGACAGGAAAGATCATAAATTCAATTTCAGGTTACGGGTCAAAGTAAAAAAACCACAGAGAATGACATGCTTCGCTACACTGAGGAAAAAGCTAAACCAAGCTCACAACAAACAGGCCTCTTCTAACAGGCTTTTTTCCGGTTAATCTGTGCAGAGAAATATTATTAGCGTCCTAACCCGAATATTGCACCCAATCGCTCGTGTTCTAGCTTGCTCTTTGTTTTTACAGACTTTTCTTTCTCAATCAACCGTTCACACAAGAACGGCGTTCAATCGAAAAAAAGCCTGTAAAAACAACTAGCGGCGTTATCATCACGGCATTGCATGCAATATCCGGGCTAGCTAATATTCTAACACCTCATAGCGCTGTGATACGATTTTCTGAAAGTCAGAATCTATCTCGCTCCAAGCTATTACATCGACTTTAATGGGTAACTCAGATTCCTCAAAGGCATCCATTAACCTAAATACCATTTTTTGATCAACCATTTGGGCACGGCGGATTAATAAATCCAAATCTGAGTACTTTTTACAACGATTGGTAACCCTAGAGCCAAACACCCAAATTTCTGAATCAGGGAGGTGTTTACCCAGGATATTCTTGACAATATTCAGATGCTTTTCATCAAGGTTAATCATTACGCTTTGTCAGCTCTGCTAGCACTGTTAACGCTTCATCTTTAAAGATAATAGTTTTTTTAAACACTTCTTGAGCTTTATCTAAATTATAGGTATGAGAAGTAATATTCCTAAGTCGGCGATACTCAAACCAAACTTCCACATTTTCGATAATCCCTCGCTCTGCAGCTGTTCTCAGCAAATCACGGAATGAGTACTGATCGACTTCTGAAGGGCTAGCGGCATCTAACTCAAGTTGCCGTTTGATCATTTTAAATACTAGCTCATAGGTAAATTCGAAATTTAGAATCACGCCTGCGATAATCAATTGTTTTTGACTTTCTGAAAGACGCTCTACAAAACTGTTATCCAAAGCGTTTTCAACCGCCATCTCTAAAGAACAACAGGCTTTGCGTAAAGCTCCTAAATCTAACCAATACATAATAAACCTATACTAAATAACGTATTGAGACATCTGCATAACGTTGCGAGCGAAGGTAAGACAAGAAACAAACCGGCGAGATAGCGGAGTCTACTGGTGTAAATTAGCATATTGAGCCGATTTTTAACGCCGTATTACCGAGCGCAGTTATCATACCCTCTGGGTAAGTTATGCTGAGGTCTCGTATTGTAAATGCGCAACATTGTAGCATGTTTTAAAACGAGTCGAACTTGTGGGTCGCGGGTAAAGTAAAATTACAAGGCCACTGAGGACGACCAATAATATTTTGACCTTCATTTTTTAAGCCTCTCCTGTATGGTAAAACACATCTTTTAAAGACTTTTCACCACAGAGGCGCTGCGCTACACAGAGAAAACCTTAAAACCTAGCAAAAACAAAGACCTAAATATTTAGCAAGCCAATAACATTCTAGGTTTTGATCTTTAAATCCCTCCTCTGTGTCCTCTGTGGTAAATCAATCTTTTAAAGTCTTTTTTCATCACCGATGATCACAAACGCTACACTGCACAGAGATACGGGACAACACTAGAGCCTAGCAAGACCAACAACCAAAACCCTAAGGGCTTTTTCACCACAGAGGTCACAGAGGCGCTGCGCTGCACAGAGGAAAACTTAAAATCAAGAGATTTAGAAAGACAACAATCTTCTAAGTCTTAGTCTTTTAAATCCCTCCTCTGTGACCTCTGTGGTAAATCAATCTTTTAAAGTCTTTTTCATGAATTGGTGATTTACGGGGATCAACTATTCTGACGAAGCGACCTTTCCAGCCAGCCAGCTTCTAGCTTCTAACTAGTTCGGTGTTGTTGTTTATTAGCTGCTATATCCAGTAAACCACCTGAAACATATTTATGTAATATACTTGATACTAAGGTTTGATATGGCAATCCTTCTTCTAAAGCTCTGCGTTGCAACGCTGTTAGATCCCTAGCCGATATTCTTATATTAATACCTCAAGTTTCGGAGTTCAT
>ASZJ01000209.1 GCA_000416275.1 Osedax symbiont Rs1 | reverse complement strand
ACTATAAAGTTAGATACTATAAAGTTAGATACTATAAAGTTAGATACTATAAAGTTAGATACTATAAAGTTAGATACTATAAAGTTAGATACTAGAAGGGTTTTTTATGAAAAATTTGAAAATTATTGCAGTTTGGAATCCAAAAGGAGGGCAAGGAAAATCAATGTTATCTATTAATTTAGCAGCAGCAGCGGTTGAAATGTCATTGAAACCTCTTGTTATTTGTCAAGACCCACAAGGAACAAGTATGAATTACGGAGAAAATGGAAATTTAAATTTTCCCGTTTTAGGAAGCATTCCGAAAGTGAAACCCGATGTGGATTTAATTATTTTTGATTATCAAGCAAGTGACTGGGAATTGCCAAATTATGATTTAATTATAATGCCTTTAAAACCTGCGAGAGATCAGTACGCTACTTATATTGAAGCATATAAAAGAGCGGAAATAAAAGGAAAAAGAATTATTACTGTTGTTACAGATGGGCAGGCGCATAGGTTAAGCGAGAGAAAGACAACAGAGTATTTAAAAGATCAGGGAGCTTTCGTTATTCCTTCAAGCGGAGTTTTTAGCCGTGCGGCAGATGAATATCGGACTATATTTGATAGTACATTAAATAAAGCTTATAAAGTTGGTGAGAGACGTAAAGAAATAACTTCAATTTTAGCAAAGGCTTTGCTTGAAAATTAAAATTTAAAAAAGGAAAATAATATGACTAATGAGCCTAATTGGTTATCGGAAGAAACAAAGAAAGCCGATCTTAATTTAAGGGAAGGTGTTAAGGGTAATATTGAAGCTCCTCAATTAGTGAGACTTAAAAAAGCTCCAACAAGAAAGCAGAAAGCTTTTTATATTCAAGACTCTTATGCAGAAGCGTTTGAATTACTTGTTTTTTTACAAAAAAAAGAAAAAGGAAAGAAAGCACCTGATTTAGCAGAAGAAGCTTTATTGGCGTTGTTTGAAAAATATAAATTAGATGTTAACAATCTATAACTTTATACTATAAAATTCTATAGTATAAAGTTATGTGAAATCTGTAAAGGCAGAGGGGTACAATGGATAAAGAAAACAAAGTGATGAAAAAAGATATATTACCAAATGAGCATATCCCAAGTCTTGAATATGACCTATTTAAAGACTTGCTGACAAATCAAAATGATGAAGGTTCAGTAGGGAATAGTTTAGAGTTTTGGGATAATATCCCAAAATTCTTTTTAACTCCTAACGCACAAAAAGAATTAAGAACCCCATCGGGTCATGCTAATCCTTTTGAGTATGAATATACTTCAAATTTGAAAAATTCTCAGAAAAAGAATTATAAAATTGTGATACAACCCGCTCAAATTAAGCAAGAAGATGGGAAATTTAAATCTTTCTTTCCATATATAGCAGAACAGAATATAGAAGAAATTTTGAAAAAAATCTTTGTAACTCAATCATTTGGTTTTCATGACGTTCAAGAGAATTTTAGTTGGGTTAAGTTTTCTCTTTCAATGATTAAAAGAGAATTGAAAGAAATGAAGTGTCAACGTAATTACAGTCAAATTAAGCATAGCCTTGAAATAATGAGCCTTTGTATAATTACATTATATGAAGGTAATGAAAAAATTTATTCTGAATCTTTATTATCAAGTTATGTAGGGGTTACAAGAAAAGAATATCTTGAAGACACTAGTGCTATGCACAGTGTGCGATTATCAACTTTTGTATCTTATGCAGTTAATAATGGAAAATATAGGCAGTTTAATTTAAGTTATTACATGGGTTTAAAAAATGGTATTAGTCGTTTTTTATATAAAAAATTTGTGGAAAGATTCACCTATGCGAGCCTTACAACTGAATATAATTTTTCTTATGAGGATATTAAAAAAAATTCTGGACATTTATTAAAAGATGATAAAAAAAATCGCAGGATTATTGTTGCAGCTTTAGAGCTTTTTGTGAAATCAGGGGTTTTATATAAGTATAAAATAAGAGCTGAACAGAAACATAATAAAATCATAGGTGTAACTTATATTGTTGTAGCAGCAGATGAGTTTATAAGAAATCAAAAAACGGCAAATAAACGTAATCTTTTACGCAATGAGATTGCTGAAAAAAATCAGTTAAGTTTTTTACAATAAGGTTTTAGCACTCACTTAATCTTTAAAGTAGGGGTTTTAGCACTCACTTAGTCTTTAAAGTAGGGGTTTTAACGCCCAGAGGTAGGGGTTTTAGCACTCTGTAAGTAGGGGTTTTAACGCCCAATGACATATTTATTGTTGGTTATCTGTGGATAAAGTAGGGGTTTTAGCACCCACTTAATCTTTAAAGTAGGGGTTTTAGCACCCACTTAATCTTTAAAGTAGGGGTTTTGGCACTCACTTAGTCTTTAAAGTAGGGGTTTTAACGCCCAGAGGTAGGGGTTTTAGCACCCACTAAAAGACAAGTAGGGGTTTTAGCACCCACTAAACTAAAAAAAAATCTTTTTATTTCAATTGTTTCAAAAGGTTAACAAAAAAACAAAATCCCTATTCTTTTCTTCTTTTAATCATATACTACGTATATACTTAGTCTTATTTTCAACCTGTGGATAACTTTTTAAAATATCATGCAAAATATTCTTTTTTAAAAATTTAGAAAAGAAACGCCCCTTTTGCTCCGCAAAACCCGCTTTGTCCCACCCAGTAATAAGGAATTGGCTAGTCGCCAATAACTTAATTTTTAAAAAAAWWCTAATATCAGCATCTTACAAGTCTTGAAATATTYTCAAAGATGCTTACCAGAGAGACTATTAGAGAAGGGTTTTTATTTTAATACATAAAATCTATCGTGAGGGGGTAAATCTATCGAATAGAGTAGGGAAATGATTTTTTTTGACCCATGGGGCAGTAAAAACTATTTTTAATACTGTATGGGCGTTAAAGGAGCTTTTTTAGGTGGTAAATCTATTGACTTTTTCCAAAAAAAGATATATGTTTTAGTTACCAAATTGTTTGGTGGTCGAAAATACTTCACAATCTTTTCAAAATTGGGAATTAATTACAAAACGTCTGATTGCGTCTGGTTTTACAGAAGAGCAAGTAGAGGAGTTAATGGATATGATACATAGAACGACAATTGATAGAGTAGCTTTGCGTGAAGCATTGTTAGAGCAATCTGATAATTTTGATAAACAAATCAAAAAATTATCTACGTCTTTAAATGATCAAATTCTTAATACCATGTTGAAATCAATTATTTTAATTGGTGGTGCATGTGCTGTAATTTTTGCAGGAGCTTCATTTTTAATAAAGCTTAATT
The DNA here is from genome assembly GCA_000416275.1 of Osedax symbiont Rs1. Lineage (GTDB taxonomy): Bacteria > Pseudomonadota > Gammaproteobacteria > Pseudomonadales > Balneatricaceae > Rs1. The sequence goes on along the minus strand of ASZJ01000209.1, from coordinate 5,466 downwards.
CTTAGTCCTTCTTTATAGGGTATTTTTGAAATTTATAAAAGGAAACCAAAGGTTTCCTTTTACTTTTTGCGCTTTTTTTACCATATTAATAGCCAGTTTTATTAAAGTCTTTAGTTCAAGTTGGAGAGGGGGGGCAGGTAGAATAAATTTATTGCTCTATACGAGCTTTACTATTTTATTTATTTATCATAAGATAATATTTCCTCATTTTTGGGTTAAAATTATTGTCTTTTAAAGATGACCAACATAGTCAAAAATAATTATAAGGAATTTAATCATGTATGATGATGATGATAAAATATTCATTACACAAATAGGTTTAGGTGTAATAGTTTTTCTTATTTTAATTGGGTTTATTGCAAATGCTCTAGAAGTTGATTTTCTTGTTATGGGTGAATTTATTGGAAAGAGTATTTTGATATTATTTGTGGCAGGGCTTTGTTGGCAAACACCTTTTAGGGCTTGCTCTTGGTATGTCTTTGGATTAGGAATTTGGTATTCTATTTTTCCATTGTTGGATTTTTATGGAAAAGTTCCTGAGGGTAGTTTTAGTCCAATACCTCCAGAATGGTATACAGCGTTTAGTTTTAAAATTTCAGGATTTATAGTAATATTTATTTTAATTATAATAATTAGAAAGCTTTATTTAGCTAAAAATTATTAAAAAACAAGAGCGACCGTTAAGTACCAGGAATTTTTGTTTCTAAAGGAATAAAGCTTACATGAGTAATTTTTGCAATATGTTGTGGACGAAAAAAACAGCGACTTGAGAGGGTAGGGGAATGAATTTCTTGACCTCATGGTAAGCAAAAATAAGTTTTGACTCTGTATGGGCTTTAAAAGGGTTTGTTTGTTTGCAAGTGTTTAAAGCTTTACTTTTTTTGAAAAATAAAGTATTCTTTTTGTACCAATTTTATTTGGTAAATGTTGAATATGATACGCTTATGTGTCATATTTGACATGTTTGAGTTCATATTCTGATCTAAACTTTTTATAAGAGGAGGGTCATTTATATGACAAACTCAAACAATTCAGTAAATGAAATCTATTCTTTGCGTCTTTTAGAAGCAGGAATGGACGAAAAACTTGTTAGGGAGATTATTGATATGTTTAATACGCAAACACTGGCTGTATTGGAAGCACATAAAAATGATTTTAAAGTAATTATGTTTGAAATTGAGAATTCCCGTTTAAAGGAAATTTCTAAAATTGAAAATTCCCGTTTAAAGGAAATTTCTAAAATTGAAAAATCGGTTTCAAAACTTGAAGTTTTGATAGAAAAAACTTTTTTTAGAGTTTTTGGCTCAATTGGTCTTTTGATTGGAATTATTGTTGCTTTTAATAAGTTTTTTTAAATGTAAATCCTTTTTATAAGGTATTATCTGAATAAAAAGGAAACCTCTGGTTTCCTTTTACTTTTTGTACTGCTGAAAAAACAAGAGCGACCGTTAAGTACCAGGAATTTTTGTTTCTAAAGGAATAAAGCTTACATGAGTAATTTTTGCAATATGTTGTGGGCGAAAAAAAACAGCGACTTGAGAGGGCAGGGATAGGACTGTATTTTCAGATATTACAGCTTCTTCTTCGTCTGACATGGTTCGTCCTGAGCTCCATGTTTCTGCACCAAGCGCATTAATTTCTGTTCGTTCAAATTTAATAATGGATTTTTGTAATGTTCCTGATAATTCCGCAACATACTCTGCGGTATCTTTGTCTGTTCCGCCAAAGATTAATTTAATTTGAGAATTTGTTTTAACAGCTTGTTCAATAGCTCGACCATCAAGAGAGCGATCATCTGGAGTCCTTAAGTCTCCAAAAGATTGATAGGCCGTCACAATGTCGGCGTTAAAGCCTAAAATGGTTGCTAGAGCGTCAACTATTGGTTTTGATATTAAGAACCTTAACTCATCAATATAGAGGCTCACATGGGTCTTTCTTTGGTCATTTGATGATTTTATTTGTTGTAAAATTTCAATGATAATTGCCTTTGTCGCATCTCGAACAATTGCATCATCCATTGAACCCTTAATATAAACCACAGCATTATTTAAAATACTGTTTTCTACATTAAATCCTTTGCCCGTTTTTGGGTTTAATGGTGCATGTAAATGCCATTCTCTTAATTTTGATTTTAATGTTGAAGCAGCTTTTTCTTTATCAGGATCAGAGATATTTTTTATTTGAGCATATAAATTTTCAAGAGTGGTTTTTTTATCTTCTTGAGAAAAAATATCAAGCATTACATCACGTGCTAAAGCTTTATAATGATCTGCATCAGTTCCTTTGTCGGCCAGACCCATCACGGTTTCAAAACGGGATTTTTTATCTCTAATCGAGCCGTCTTTAAAAGGATGCCATTTCCCCGTACCTTCGCCAGTTAAATCTAAAGAAACAAATCTGCGACCTATTTTATGGGCTTCAGCTTTCATTATTTTAGGAATAAATTTATCGCCTTTAGGGTCAACATAAAAAACACATTCCCCTCGTCTTATTGCTTGAGCAATCCAAATTTGAAAGGTAATACCTTTCCCAAAACGTGTTGCTCCGACAACAGTTTTATTAATTTCTTCCCATTCTTTCAGCGGAATGTAGAGAGGTTCTTTCTTTTTATCTAATCCGCAAAAAACTTGATTATCAATAAAATAATCTTGAGGATTATAGGAGAGGGCTTGAATATTTTTTATTTCATCACGGATGTCTGACATTTTATCAGATGATTGGTTGATACGTTTACTTTTGAACCATTTAGAAATTGACGGTACTAAATACCGTGAAAAATAAACCCTGAAACAAAAACATAATAATGGGATTATAATTAACCATAAATACCAATCTTTTAAAGGTTTTAGAACAAGTTCTATTCCATCATTCAACGAGGTTAAAATGATAGTTCCAAAAAGAATGACAAAAAACATTATGATTATAAATGTAAAAAGATATAGGCACAGCTTTCTTAAGCCATGAGCAACAGTTTCAAGGGCATTCATTCCTGTTTCTAATCGAAAAGGAGCAATTCCAACAAATGAAAATATGACGAGGGTTATAATGGATAGATAGAACCAGTAGGGGTCATATAATGTAATAAATTTGATAAAATAATCTATAAAACTATCTAATATTGTCATGTTTTTATCTCTTTTCAAAAAAAGGGTGAACAGTTTTAAAACATGTTCAGGTTCTGACCTCTAAATAGGTCGTAATGAAGAAAAACAAGTTGGGTTAGGCTTATATAAACCTAACCAAACGATACTTTTTGCTCTAATTGAAACAATTAGAGCAAAAAGGGACTTTCTCCATCTTTTTTGCCTATAAGAAGGCGGATAGATTAAGTATGCCATAAAGCAAACTCCTTTCTTTTCTAATATTTGGTTTCAATTTTTTCAGCTTGTAAAAGCAATTTTTAGTCATTACAGATCTCCTGTTACTTAGATAAAATTAAATAAATCTTGGTTCATTCCAAAATTTACATATGACCTAAAAGGTCAAATATTATTAAATTCAAACGCCAATTTGAATTTAATCACGTTAAAGTTACTCCATCGCCAAATGGAATATTCGATAGTCGCTTACGCATAAATCTTTCGAGACTTGAGTAAATAACAAGAGCCATCTTGTTAATATTTTTACTCTCTTTTTCCTACTTCGACCAAATCGAAGAAAAAATTTTAACTCTACTAAATTCGCTCCCACACATAGACTATGAAGATAATCAATCCTCAATTATTGCCCTTAGTGCTTCCCACGTTATCCGTTCAAATCTTAACGAACAGTGTGCCAGCGTCTAGTCATAAATTGCTAGTATTAGATACTTTCAAAAACTTCTGTTTCTGATTTCAGGGGGCCGATGTTCCATAGCACCTCCCTTACTCACAATATGACTTCCAACTTTGGTCAGCATCAACTTTAGTGATACCACTGGCTCTTTTTCTCCGATAAGCGTCTTTCTCATTTTCAGACGCTTTTACAGGCTTAAGCTATTCGATGATCTCTTTACAGGTTGCCCCAAAGAGTACCGCTGTTGCCACATTTCTGCTTAACAGCTCACATAGCTTTCACTATGTGCGTATCGCCCACCTGATCGGCATAAGTTATACCCTTTCGAGCATCCCTTAGTACTGACTGGTTACAGTATTTTTTGAACGTCAGGGGTTATCATGTCACCATGATTCCCGTGTCCGTGTCGCCCAACATCTTGACAGTTTCAATGATCGATTGGGTCGAATGGAGGCGTTCGCCTCCAAGCGCCCGTCGCAGCGCAGCGAGCCCGATTAAAGGCACTCCGCTACAGCGTAAGCACGAGATAAAACGGCTAATTTTATCTCTGTTAGATGATTAATCTAACCCCTACTTAAAGTAGGCTATCGAATGTATAACAGTTAAAAATAATGGTGTTTTAGAGATATGCTGAATTGTTTTTCCTTTCTAAAAATTCGCAAAAATCCCATTTAATTTTAAACACCGAAGTTGTAAAAAACACTGTATCTTTCTCGTTGGCGCGAGACAGATACAGCAATAAAAAATCGTGTATTTGTCTCCTAATTCCATTGAGTTTGATGTTGTGTTTTAATCTCCTTTGTTCATAAATTTTATGGTTTAAATTAATTCTTGTTTTTCTTTAGTAAGAAATTTTTCAGTATTTTTAGCATCTCTAAAAAAAGAACTTCACCTTCTTTTTTTCGTGCATTTCATCCAATCGCAAATATTTATCTGCATTTATAGAATGCCGTGAAATATGTTAAATGTCTATTTAAAAAAAATTTTTCTAGGAACATCTTTATATGAAGTCTGAAAAAATTTATTTTTTAAGCCCTTTTCCCTTATTGTTATGAAGTCTGAATTAGTAATTGCTTTTATGAATATTATATTGCATTATTATATTCATATTAACTTTAAGAATTTATTGAATTATATGAAGATTTTTGTCCATAAAACGGGTGTCTTGCAAAAAACCTTAATTTATATATCTCGTGGATATACACGATATGTTCAAGGTGAAATCCCTGCGGATAAAATAGAAAAATTTGCTCTAAAGATTTCTACAAAATATTTAACGGAAGCGAATAAAAACCAACGTTATTATCGCAAAAGTAAAAACAAGGGTAATGCAGTTTTATTGATATATCCTAAATATGGTGAAGCAGTTTTCCATTGGTGGGTTCTTTTAACGGATGGTGAGCATCCTGCGGAGAAATCAGAGAAAATATATGCAATCGGCAATGCTCGCAAAAGGGGCATTAAATTAAATTTAATAAATGACTTTGAACCAATCATGCAGCCTTCAAAGGGGGGTGCGCCAAGGTGGACTTGCCGCCTTAATCAAGATGCTTTTAATCGGTTTTCAAATGGAATAGAAATTGCAATTCGACACCGAAAAAGCGATGAGGAATTAAAAGCAATAATTAAATCATTTCATCGGCTTTCAGGTTTTCGTGGAGTGCGAAACCAGATAGGCGCATTGCGTAAAAA
>ASZJ01000208.1 GCA_000416275.1 Osedax symbiont Rs1 | reverse complement strand
TCGCTACCACTCCCAAGTCGCTCTACCACTCCCTAATCTAGTCGCATACCCTCCTTGTTCTAGTCGCTACCACTCCCTAATCTAGTCTTTAGCCCTCTTTGCTCTAGTTTTCAGCCCTGTAGTGTCAGTGTCTTAGTGTTCAGTGGTAGGACACTAACACTGGACACTGAACACTAAGACACTCTGTACTTAGAATTAAAAGATTGAGTAAGAAGGAATTTGCCTTTAGGCAAATACTCAAAATTATCTGTTCGCTTTGCTCTCAAAAAAGCAGGGGGCGAAATTCCTATGCATCCCGCCTCTTTTGACACTTACCATCAACCATTTAGAACCATGCTGTCAAAAGTCGCTTCGCTTCTTCTTTTGACACCAGAACCATAAATAATTGAAGGACGTTCAAGCAAAAGCGGCTCGGAAAAGCAGGGGAATTTAAATATCCTACCCGAGGATCTACAAAGAAATCCACACCCAAGATTTACGGCCGTAAATTCAAAGTATGAGTTCAAGATCTTGAACTCATTTCTTAACTTTGACTATTTTAAAGGGTTTTCAGGGGGTGAAATGTTCTTATTTTGCGCTCAACAAGCCAGATAGCGCAGAATTCGGAATATATGCCTATGGCAATCTTTGACAAAGTATATCATTCGTTTTCGTCATGGGTGTGAGGACTGGCAAAATAAGTCCGTTTTAAAGCCTGTACAGCCCGAAAAAATCATTTTACTGCTAACCTTGTCTAAATAATCGAGCAATGAAGCCCTGCTGCTTAATTTCGGCCTTGGTTCGGTGATCTTCAAGAATTAAACGGTTAGCCTTTGCTTCTTCTTGCCACTTATCGCGTTGACGTTCTAAATCCTCGATGCGGTATTTTGCATCTTGAAACATTTCATCCTTCATTGACATGATTTCATCTTTTGCCTCAAGTTTAGCCCTTAACGTGTTGAGTTCTTGAAGGGTTTCACTTCCTAACATTTTAGGAGATGTTACTGTTTTCGTTACGGTAACATTTTTCTTCTCTGGAAAAACGCGAAATAGTTCGGATGGATCAATTTGATACCCTCCTCCTTCTATTTTTGTAGCGGAAATCTTACCTTTTTTAATTGCTCGTGTGATGGTTGGAATGGACTTTCCTACCTGTATTGCTGCTTGTGATGCTGACAGTAACATACTCATATGTACCCCTTTCGCTTCCTAACAAATTAGGTTTTATTAGGCCGTAACAGGGTTACATGTTCGCGCTTAATATCCAATTAAAATATTTACAGTCAGATTATTATGTTTATAGTTTAAGTACTTATTTTTAATGGGGGTGATTTATGAATGATAATCGATTTCTTTTATATGGTGCAGGGTTTGGGTTTTTCCTTATTGTACTAAAGTGGATTGGGGTTTTTGGTTCTGGATATTATGCTACACTAAATGGAGTTGTTCTGCTTTCTGGCATTATAGCTTTAATTTCTGGTGCGATATTAGCCTTGTTGATTGTGGGAGTTCTTCGCTTAACAGCGGATATTCTCGCAAAGATTTTTACAGCACTAACAATTATAACAATTGTTGCCGGAGAATTATCAGACAATCCAGCTTTTGTTATAGGGTCACAAGGTTTTGTTGGAATTGTCGGGTTTTTTGTTGGTTTTTTAATCATATTTTCAATATTCAAATTTAATAAAAAACCTACGATCCCTATTATTTTTGGCTCATCTCGTTGGGCTAATCAAAACGATTTAAATCATTGGGGGTTACTTGGAAGTTTAAGAACACCGCAAGGGCTTTTATTGGGTGAGTCAGAAAACACAGACGAACAAATAATCTATAAAGGAGAAATGCACACCTTGACGATTGCCCCAACACGGGCAGGGAAAGGGGCATGTTTTATTATTCCCAATTTGTTAAGGCTTGATTCTTCCATTTTGGTGATTGATCCTAAGGGCGAGAATGCAAGGCGCACAGCGGCAGCGCGTGTTCGTATGGGGCAAGACGTTTATATTGTTGACCCATGGGGGATTTCACAAGAAAGCGATCAATATGGAGAAGGCGCAAACCCTGATTTAATAGCTTGCTACAATCCGCTTGATTCCTTAGATGCAAGTGACCCTGATTTAGCCTCCGATGTGATGATAATCGCGGATGCATTGGTAATTCCTTCAGGCGGTGATAATCGGTTTTGGGATGAAGAAGCTAAAGGCGTTATTTTCGGTTTTATTTTACATCTTGTGACAGAAAAAAAAGAAAGCAAGTCTAAGAATTTGGGGCGACTTCGAGATATTTTGACTTTGCCGTATGCCCCAGATGATGACGCAGACGTTGAAACTATGACATCGATTCTTGTACGCATGAGTACAAGTAAAAATCCGCTTGTGCGTAGTTCCGCCGCGCGGTTAATGCAAAAAGATGACAAAGAGCGCTCAGGAGTGATTTCAAGCGCACAGGCTAACACGCATTTTCTTGATAGCCCAATGCTCCGTAAGAATTTAGAACGTTCTGATTTCTCATTTAAAGACCTTAAAACTGGAGATAAACCCGTCACAGTTTATCTTGTTTTACCTCTTGATAGATTACCGACATTTAATAGATGGTTACGTTTGAATGTTGTAACTGCACTCAAAGATTTAATGCGTATTCCACATCCTAAAGACGCTCCACAGGTGCGGGTAATATTAGATGAATTTGCAGCCCTAGAACGGCTCGATATTGTCGAAAAAGCATACGGTACTATGGCAGGGCTAGGGGTTCAATTGTGCGCTATTACGCAAGATTTGGCGCAAATGGAAAGGCTTTACGGGAAGAGCTGGCAAACCTTTATTTCTAATGCGGGTGTTTTTCAATATTTCGGCAGCCGTGATAAATTAACTGCTGATTATGCTTCAAGTTTAACGGGTGTTGCAACAATGAAAAAACGGTCGTTGTCTATGACTAGTGGAAGTTCATCTGGAGCAGGAGGAGGCGGAACATCTTCAAGTGAGACTACATCATATGATGATGTACAAAGACCGCTAGCCTTTCCAGATGAGCTTATGACTATGCCACGGGACAGGCAATTATTATTTATTGAAAATCGTTATCCAATATCTTCAAATAAAATTTATTGGTATAAAAACGCGACCTTAACCACGATACAAAGTGGACGAGCATTACCAGAAATCAAAATAAAAGAAAGAAGCAAAGAAGATATTACTGCTTATTATAATAAAAGCTCAAAAAAGGTAAGCGAACCTGTTTTTACTTTCGATTTATCTCAGGTAAAAAAGTTTTTCAAAACGATGATTGAACCTCAAAAAACGACCCCAGAGGATTTTGCAAAAGCTCGAAAGGAGAAAGCAGAAAAGAATGCTAAAGATGATAAAAAAGACTAACTTTCAAGGGCGTCTGATATGGTTTTGTTAAGGTCATCATTGATCTTGATTTTATCCTCGAAAATCACCCCTTTTTCTTCCATCTTATCTTTTAAATGGCGTTCATACAGGGTTTCTAGGTATACCATTAATGCAAAGTCTAAACCTTCTTCCCATTTTTGTTCTACAATCGTTTCAATCATGCCTTTTTGGCTTGAGTGAAGATGTTTTTTCGCCATGTCAAGACACCACCAGTGCCATTCTTCCATTTTAAAAGAACGTGTTGAGCCGTCAGGCATGGGCAAAGGTCTTTCTGAATATTCAGCAGGGCTTTCTTCTTGGGTATTGTCAGTCATCTATCGCGTGATCTCTCATTAGGGTTATGCTTTGACTGTATCTTATCTTGACGTTGTTTTGCAAATTTTTCTCTTTGTTTTTGCATCGTTGTATCTGTCTCAACATCACGATCGACTTCTTGCTGCATTTTTATGGTTCTTGTTTTTGAGAGAGGGTTTTTTTGAGTATTTTTAGTGACTCCTGTTTTTTTTTACCTTTGTGAATAGGTCGAGAATTATCTTTAAGAATTTTTGCAACATCTTCGCGTGATATTTTTCCTTGTCCGAGTTCTACCATCATATCGGCATAGTCACTACCTTTAGATTGGTTAAGATGATAGCCATTTATTGTAAGAAAAATATCAGCGGCTTGGAAAGCTGTGCGCTTGTTTCCATCAACAAAAGCGTGATTGCGAGAAATACCTTCTGCATACCCCGCGGCAAGTTGGAATGTATCTGTTTCACCATAGGAGTATTGATTTTGTGGTCTTGCTAAGGCAGATTGAAGTAGGGCGGCATCTCTCAGGCCATGAGAACCGCCGCCTTTATTAATTACAGATGTTTGAATTAACTCTACCTCTTTTTGTGATAGCCATCTTGGGTCACTCATCGATTGGTAAGCTCTAGAATAGTATCACGGTGATATTCAACGCGAGAGTTTATGAGTTCTTCCATATCGATTGTTTCCTCTATGTTTGTTTGTGTGATACGGCGGTATTCTTCGGCAGACATAAGCACAAGGCGGTCACGTTGGTGGCTTGTGATAATGACGGGCTTGGACATGGCGGCATCACTGAATGTGCCTATATTGTTTTTAAATTCTGTTGCAGTAACTCGTGTCATGATAATTCCTTTCGTTATAGCTATTATATGGCTAAAATGTCCATTTTGTCCATAGGAACGTATTCCTTTTGTAAATTAAGGGTGAGGGGCATATGTATGCCCCTCTGCCCTTTGGCGAAAACGGGGGGCAGAATGGAAAGTAAAATCGTCATGATCTTGGTGCGGGCGCAGGGAACGAAGCGAGTGAGCCACGGTCATGGCTATTTTGCTTGGAATGGCGTTGGGGGCAGCGCCCCCAGAATTTTTTACTTAAAGCAATCGGCGTAGCCGATTTCAATTTATCGTCCGAGTGATCGATTATTGAAGTTTTTATTTAGGTGTTTTGACTGTGCTTTTTCTTGGCGTTGCTTGGCAAATTTTTCTCTTTGTTTTTGCATCCTTGTATCTGTCTCAACATTGCGGTCAACGTCTTGACGCATTCCTGCCATTTTGCCTCTTGGCACAAGCTTTGGGGATGGGTGTTTTGGCGGCGGTCTATCCTGCTTTTTTTCTGCTTCGCCTTTTGCAGAGGCGTTATATTTATTTTTTAAATCATGTTGGTCAGTCATATATTTCTCATAAAATCGCGCAAGGGGTGATTGAAATTATATATTGCAATTCTAGTTATGTCTTTGTATATTACGTAAAGTTAAAATCAGAGTAGGGCGCACTTTTGGGTTTTGTTCCAAAACCCGTGCTTTACGCAACCATCGGTGCAAATTTTCTATGATCGGAGTTATGTAATATCGCGATTTATTCCCTCAATATTACATCCGTTGGCAAGTCCACACATGCCACAGGAACAGCAGGTGCACATGTTCGATACATTGCGCGGGAACGTGCTGAACCTGAAATTATTTCGAAGCATATGCCCAATAATCCAAATGCCGCACGGGCATGGATGAATGAGCATGAAACAGCCGACAGAAAAAACGCTCGTGTCTGTGACAAAATCCGCATTGCTCTCCCTCGTGAACTGGACGAGGCGCAACGCTTAAAATTAGTACAAGAATTTTGTCACGATATTACAGGCGATCAAGTGCCATATTTTGCAGCTATCCACCAAACAGGCAAAGACGCGCATAATCCTCATGCGCATATTATCATCCGTGATCGTGATATTGAGACAGGCAAGCGGGTTTTAAAATGGTCAGATAATAAACGAGATCGTGTTAAGGCGGGTTTGCCTGTGAATGCCGTAGATCATATTAGGGAGCGTTGGGAAACGCTCGCAAATACAGTGCTCGAGCGTGAGGGCATTAATGCACGAATTGATAGGCGTAGTTTAGAAGATCAAGGGGTCGATAGGATTCCAACAATTCATGTCGGAGCGAAAGCCCAGCATATTGAAAATATGGTGCAACGCCCCGATAGCTCGAACCGCACGGAAAAATCATGGTGGCGGTCATATCGTGATGAAACCCCCTATGAATTTATCGATTTAGGCAGGACACGCCAAGAGCGTAACACTCAAATTATTGACTTAAATTTAGAGCGTGCATCTCGTTCGCCAGATTTTGCCACGCGAGAGCGTGCGAAGTTGCAAAAATCCTTAGCACAAGACGAACGGATTGTGGAAAGGGAATTAATTACGCAAGCCCGACAACATACGCATGAAGAGCGTATATTGCGCGGTGAGTATCGCGGCCATTGGATTGAAGCCAAAACCCTTGCAAAAGATGAAGAACAAGCGACACGGTCTGATTTAGCGCATCGATGGCGCAAAGATCGGATGACATTACGAGATGACCACGCCAAAGACCGAGACGATTTGAAAGATAAACACCGGACGTTTAAATCTCGATTTATGCGGGTCGTTGATATTACCGGTCGCACTCGATCGAAGCAGAAAACAGAGCAGAGCGATTTAAAAAAGGCACAGGCGCGAGCAAGAGGCGATATGGTGCAATCGTACCATATCACTAAAAACACTCTTCTTGGCGCTGTTGAGAGCCGCCACAAGCCTATTTTAAAAAATATTCAGCAAGGATACAAACAAGCTCAAAGAGGGCTTGAAGATCATCATGAGCCTATGCGGGAACAAGCTGAAAAACTGCGCCAGAAACAAGCTAAAGAGCGTCTTCTAGCTGAAAAACGGCTTGATGCGGCTTTAAAACAAGTTGAACAACAAAATAAGCGTAGGCGGCAAAACCTAAAACAGCCGCGAATGCGTTAAACTATAACTTGGTCATGGTATGGTTGTAACTACAAAACTTTGAAAATTAAAATTTATTTGATTAAAGCTATTGTTTGCCATATTAATTTGGTGGTTAATTAATAATTAGGTAAAAATTAATGCTAAATTTTGACGGTAATCTTATTGAAGCTATTCAGTTTTGGGGGATGGTTATTTCTGCTATTATTATGATAGCAACTGTTTTACAGGTAGTTGTATCATACCTTATTGCAAAATCATTACGTACACTTGGTGATAAATCCACGCTATTAAATGCGTCTAGTCATGCAAATAAGCAATGGCAGGAATTTAATAAGCTTGTAATAATAGACCCCGAATTTAGAAAAACATTAATGGTTTTAGAAAACTTAGAGGCATCAGATAGTGTAGTACAAACTAAGTATATGATATTTTTCATTCTTAATATTCTTCATGATCAATATGCAGCTCGTGAAAGCTTGGGAATAACAAATGATCACATAGAAGCTAATATTAAAGAAATGATAGGAACACTAAAAGCTCAAAAGGATTTGGTTTTATCTATTCTTAATGGTAATAGGGGTTACGATAAACCTTTTATTGAAGAATGTAAAAAACACTTATAAATTGATGCTTTTTAACGACCTGGGACAATAAAAGACCTGGGGCGGATGATGTTGGCCAACATCGTTTTTAAATTGTGCTAACGAGATATTTTTACTGAATCTTTGCAAGTGCGATTGCCGTAATCGCATTGCCGAACTTTAAGTTCGTACATATTGAGAATTTCAGGGTCGAAACAGACCCCACTATATATGTTGGTTTTGATTTTGGTGCTATCACCTGATAAAATGTGACTTGCTCGATGGTAACCGATAATTACATTATCGGCACTTTCTTTTTTTAGACTAAGTTCTAAATCAATGCTGTCTAAAATGTCATCACCAACATTTTCAATAGATATAAATGTTTTGCAATCAGACCCATTTCCGCCATTGGTCTGAAGGCTGACCTCTACGTCTTCATTGCATGAAGACAATAATGGCATAGCAATTACAACTAAACACATTGGAATAATTTTTTTAATATCCATACTTATGTTTCCTAAGAAATATTTAGCAAGAGTCTGACTTATCTACTCTTTATTTATACATATTACAGTACAAATAAATTAAATAATTACAAGGAATTAATCGTCAAATTCAATCAAGTGAACCATGTTGATTAATCTCATCGAGAATCAATGAATAGGGGTCTGTGGCCTCTTTTTCTAGCTTCTCTTGAAATAACTTACGTAGTCGGGCTTTTGCAAAATCGCTCATGTTTGAGGCTTCTCAATAGGTTTGGGCCTAGGTGGGTCATATTTTCAATATACCCTTAATCATTTTTTGCTTATGACCATAACAGCCCCTTTAATATTACAAACTCTTTTAGCGTTTGCTATCTCTTGTGGGAAATTTTGTCTGATATGATCGGCAATGAAATCAGTTGGAGCTATGATTCTTATTCCTCCTGAAACTTCATCAATAAAATTGCATTTACCGAACCAACTAATCCAAGTATCTGGGGATATATTACGCTTCAATTCTAAAACTATTGGGGAGGTTACATTGGGTATATTAATTAATGGTGGAGCATCTTCGGTAAGTTGTTCTTTGCCACGTTCGTTTGTAGGGCGATTATTTTCGTCTTCTGTTTTTCTGGCCTGATCTATTGTTTTCCAAACCCAATCAAAGCGTACAGTAGAAACAGAGCGGCCAACACGTTGTGGTGTCATTTTAACCGTGACGGTTCCAAAATCATTTATTTGCTCGATAGCGGGTTCAAGTACCCACTGTCTAAAATTATTCCATCGTTTATAAGATTTTTTTTCTTGCACGCCCATTATTTGGCGTAATTCATCAACACTAAAAGCCCAATAAGGTTTAGCCATTCGTTTTTTATCAGCCAATACAGCGTATAATCGCCTTGATGCGCCTTGCAATTTATAAGCGGCAAATGCCTCGATTTTTGCGAATGTTTCAGGGGCGCGAATAGCGCGAATGGCAGCGGGGGGGATCAATATCCGAGTTACTGCCCCGCCTTGCGTAATGTGCCACTCAGCAATAACGACAGCCCCCCATGGCTCATTTTTGTATGTGCCATTAATTTTTAAACCTGTTAGACGTTCTAAACACTCGCGCAACCAGACATTGTCATTACGACCTTCTGAGCCTCTCAAGCGTTTGGATGGGATATTTAGCCACATGGCATCTTGAATATTGACAGGAATGCGGCGCGTGTCTAATTCATCGCCAATGACCCACAAAGCAGTTACCATAGCAGGAGTTAAGCGTTTTTCGCCTGTTGGGACGAGTAGCGATGATGAAATAGTCAGCGAATCCATGCGACTAGTATTAAGATAATTTTCTAGCAGTTCAAGCGATTATTTCTAGTTATTCAGACACCCTCCTTGTTCTAGTCGCTACCACTCCCTAATCTAGTCGCTACCACTCCCTAATCTAGTCGCATACCCTCCTTGTTCTAGTCGCTACCACTCCCTAATCTAGTCTTTAGCCCTCTTTGCTCTAGTTTTCAGCCCTGTAGTGTCAGTGTCTTAGTGTTCAGTGGTAGGACACTAACACTGGACACTGAACACTAAGACACTCTGTACTTAGAATTAAAAGATTGAGTAAGAAGGAATTTGCCTTTAGGCAAATACTCAAAATTATCTGTTCGCTTTGCTCTCAAAAAAGCAGGGGGCGAAATTCCTATGCATCCCGCCTCTTTTGACACTTACCATCAACCATTTAGAACCATGCTGTCAAAAGTCGCTTCGCTTCTTCTTTTGACACCAGAACCATAAATAATTGAAGGACGTTCAAGCAAAAGCGGCTCGGAAAAGCAGGGGAATTTA
Organism: Osedax symbiont Rs1; assembly: GCA_000416275.1. GTDB lineage: Bacteria > Pseudomonadota > Gammaproteobacteria > Pseudomonadales > Balneatricaceae > Rs1. The sequence continues at coordinate 1,175 of ASZJ01000208.1, read as the reverse complement.
AATATCCTACCCGAGGATCTACAAAGAAATCCACACCCAAGATTTACGGCCGTAAATTCAAAGTATGAGTTCAAGATCTTGAACTCATTTCTTAACTTTGACTATTTTAAAGGGTTTTCAGGGGGTGAAATGTTCTTATTTTGCGCTCAACAAGCCAGATAGCGCAGAATTCGGAATATATGCCTATGGCAATCTTTGACAAAGTATATCATTCGTTTTCGTCATGGGTGTGAGGACTGGCAAAATAAGTCCGTTTTAAAGCCTGTACAGCCCGAAAAAATCATTTTACTGCTAACCTTGTCTAAATAATCGAGCAATGAAGCCCTGCTGCTTAATTTCGGCCTTGGTTCGGTGATCTTCAAGAATTAAACGGTTAGCCTTTGCTTCTTCTTGCCACTTATCGCGTTGACGTTCTAAATCCTCGATGCGGTATTTTGCATCTTGAAACATTTCATCCTTCATTGACATGATTTCATCTTTTGCCTCAAGTTTAGCCCTTAACGTGTTGAGTTCTTGAAGGGTTTCACTTCCTAACATTTTAGGAGATGTTACTGTTTTCGTTACGGTAACATTTTTCTTCTCTGGAAAAACGCGAAATAGTTCGGATGGATCAATTTGATACCCTCCTCCTTCTATTTTTGTAGCGGAAATCTTACCTTTTTTAATTGCTCGTGTGATGGTTGGAATGGACTTTCCTACCTGTATTGCTGCTTGTGATGCTGACAGTAACATACTCATATGTACCCCTTTCGCTTCCTAACAAATTAGGTTTTATTAGGCCGTAACAGGGTTACATGTTCGCGCTTAATATCCAATTAAAATATTTACAGTCAGATTATTATGTTTATAGTTTAAGTACTTATTTTTAATGGGGGTGATTTATGAATGATAATCGATTTCTTTTATATGGTGCAGGGTTTGGGTTTTTCCTTATTGTACTAAAGTGGATTGGGGTTTTTGGTTCTGGATATTATGCTACACTAAATGGAGTTGTTCTGCTTTCTGGCATTATAGCTTTAATTTCTGGTGCGATATTAGCCTTGTTGATTGTGGGAGTTCTTCGCTTAACAGCGGATATTCTCGCAAAGATTTTTACAGCACTAACAATTATAACAATTGTTGCCGGAGAATTATCAGACAATCCAGCTTTTGTTATAGGGTCACAAGGTTTTGTT
>ASZJ01000207.1 GCA_000416275.1 Osedax symbiont Rs1 | reverse complement strand
TATAGTATCTAACTTTATAGTTAATGCAGTTATAAAAGTAAAGACTAAAATATATTTTCATAGTATAGAATTAAATACTATAAAATTATATACTAACTACCACATTTTAGCAGCAATAGTGCGCTTCTCTTTGCCAAAAGTTTCCAAATAAATAGCCGTTGTTTTAAGATCGGAATGCCCCATCAGCAATTGAATTTCGGTGACTGGTACGCCAGATAGAACAGCATGAATACCAACAGCAAGACTTCACATCTTTATCATGCTTCTGAGGTCACGGAGTCCGTGAACGAGGTCTAAAGCATCAAGAAAGTAATCAGGAACAGGAATAGCTCTATATTGAGGTTTGGCATATAGTTTCTTACGCTTTTTTAAAGTAAGAATAATGACCTCTTTAGAAGATAAATCAATACGACCATAGGGCAGGGCGAGGACTTCCGATATACGACCACCTGTATAAACAAGAGCATGACAAAGCGTTCTGACTGTACGTGAGGCTTTACAAGCTGCATCAAGAAAGGCTTTGCGCTCCTCTGGTGTTAAATAAAGACGTTCGCCTTCATCATTATATAATGTCATTGAGTTTTTCATATGTTCCACTATATAGCAGTAATGGAACATTACAAAATAAAACGAGTAAAATCATACCTTACATATTCGCCTATCAGCTCTTCAGCACGCTTCGGCCGACTCTTCTGAAGCGTGGCTTATGTTCCACTATTATCAATAGTGGAACATGGTGGTATATTTTTTTTCCAAATTGGTCTGTTTTCCCAGCCCTCTGGAAAACCAGTATCTTGCACTTGAATATCTGGAAATTCCTGAAAAATATTAGCAAGCGCATTTGTAAAGTGATTCTCGGGAGCAACACGGTTCAAAAGAATTTTTATAATAACTGCTTGGGCATAAAGCTTATCATTTGGTGACAAATCATTTTTATATAGCTTATAAATTCTAGGTTTAATTGTGAACACCCTATTCCATATACGGTTATGATGTGCACAAGTATTTCTAGTATGAAATCTCCTTAACCATGAGCTAGATAGTCTTGTACTATCCTAAGAAAATTCTTGTGCCAATGCTGATTATTAAACAAAGCAGAATTCGCATACCAAGTTGGCGTATAATGTTCAGCAAGACTGTTTGATAAATGAGATCGTAGAGAAACTTCAACTCGTTCTATTTCATCCATTAAAATGGACCTCAATTTTCTATCAAAAATATAGGTCTTTAATATACCATCAAATTCCGCACCCTTTTTAAAAGTATGTCTATCATTCCCCCTTCCCCCAACTTGAAAGGGAAGCATATATCCAGAAAGCCTATAATAACCAATATGCTTTAAGTAGAATTTTGCAGAATTATGATCTTTAATTTGTAACCCCCTATTGAGGAGGTGTTGAAGTTGCGCTTCAATATTGATGGCACATTTTGTGAATTGTCGTGACATATTATTCCCCATTATATAAAGGAAAMCCCGCCCATGTACGCCGTTCTAATGAGAGGCGGGGCAGGTGTTATTGAAACCAGTCTAATATGTAAACGTAAATAATACAATAAAATTGCAATAAAAAAATTGTAACTGCAACGAATATGTTATCAACAATTAAATTTAATTGTTGATAACATATTTAGACTGACTTGTAAAGACACCTAAGTATTTGATAAAATTAATATATACTTTATGTAATAAAAATGGTATTGTTGCAAAAAAGGATTTGCAACACATGGCGAACGATGAAATAAGTGTCTATGAGCGCCGACTTTTACAGTAAATTGTCGAAGTTGATACAAAGGATTTCGTTCCTTACTTCAACTCTCTACAAGGCAGCCCTATCTGTAGATATGCATCTCAAGGAAAATACTTTTCGTTCCTATTTACACCGATTAAAAAAACGTGGAGATATCAAGAACCCAAATAACAGATCAGGTCAATGGGTAATTGTGCCAAACAGCAATGACCAATAGCGGTATCTTTGATTAAAAGAATCAATAATAAGCATTATTTGAGCAAGAAGGAAAAATTCCACTATTACCAATAGTGGAACATAAAGAGCTTTAAAGTAGAATTCAATATCCTAACGTCCGCTTAAAAATACTCCTTATAAAATTGTTTTATGAAAGACCAAATATAAAAATAGTAATATCAAAACAATAGATATCAACCAAAGAGGGGTTTGTAATTTATCTAATGCCAATTCATTACGGGAAAGTTGACCTAATAAAAGAGTATTCGCTTCTGTTTCTTCTGAAATGTCATCATCCCAATCATCTTCTACTATTTCCTCTTGCTCTTCAAATAAGCTATTTATATCTATCCCTCTCAAATCTTGTTTTGGGTTTAGTTTATTTCTCTGAATGATTGATATATTAAATTCATTCACTCCTTTTAGCCTTGGAGGTATAATTTTACATTTTGGAGGGATACTTATTTTTTGAGTAGTTTTATCAGCTGTTAGCACTTTAATGTTGTTGGTACTAATGCTAGGAGACCATTCAGAATAAAAGCCAGATACTTTACTTAAATCTAACTCAAAACTATCTACTTTTTTTGTTTTAATTGTTTCTGCTAGATTATTAAATTTATCAGGGGAAAGCCAAAGGTGTATCATTAATATATCATCTGTTGTTTCTTCTGTAAAATCATTATCGAAAGTATAACTGACACCCCCCCAAAGGGAACAAAAACCATCTTCTTTTTTACTGTCACCCTCGATCTTAAAAATTTTTAGTACAATATCATTTATTGTACGACCAGTACCAAACATTGAATAATGGACATGATGATATGGCTACACTATTCCGGACAAAAAAGTTATAAAAGTCTAAAATAAGGAATAGAAGTAATGTCATCAAGAAAATACAAGCAATATCCCGCAGAATTCAGGGAATCTTCAGCTAAATTAGCATTAGACACAGATCAACCAATGAGCCAAACAGCTCGTGAACTTGGCGTAACACCCAAAAGTTTATATAGCTGGGTTAATTCATATTCTGGAAATAATGGTAAAATTCGCACCTCAAAAGAGCCTGCGTCAGAAGAAATTAAGCGTTTAAAGAAAGAGCTTTCAAAGGTTACTCTTGAAAGAGATATATTAAAAAAAGCAGCGGCGTACTTTGCCAAGGAAGTTCTATAAAGTACGTCTGGATTACAGAACATCGCCATCTTTTTTCAATCTCTAGCATGTGTTATTTTCTGCGCGTATCTCGCAGCTCATACTATGAGTGGCTCAATCCTTCAAATATTGATAGGAAAAAGGAAGATCAGGAATTAACTGATATGATTAAACAAATATTAGCTGAAAGCCGCAAGACTTATGGCTCTAGGCGCATCAAGCGCAAACTAGCACAGCTTGGAAAAACTGTAAGCCGCAGGCGCATAGCAAGGTTAATGAAGGCAGCTCAGCTATATTGCAAAACTAAGCGCAAGTTCAGGATCACAACTAATTCTAATCATGATAAGCCAATATCACCAAATCTATTACAAAGGCAATTTAAAGTCTTAAAACCTAACCAATTCTGGGTTGGTGATATTACTTATATTCCTACCAGTAAGGGGTGGCTGTATCTTGCCACTGTTATTGACCTTTATTCTCGGCAGGTCGTTGGTTGGTCTATGAGCAATCGTATGCAAGCAAATCTTGTTAATGATGCGCTACTGATGGCTATTTGGAAGCGAAAGCCAGCGAAAGGCTTGATTTGGCACACTGATAGAGGAAGCCAATATGCCTCGCACAGCCATCGTAAAGTATTGAAAGATCATCATATTATTCAAAGCATGAGCCGTAAAGGGGATTGTTGGGATAACGCTGTGGCTGAGAGTTTCTTCCATACGCTAAAAACTGAGTTAACGCATCATCATAAATTTAAAGATAGAGAGGAAGCGAAAAATGTAATATTTGAATATATCGAGGTGTTTTATAATCGCATTAGAATTCATTCGGCTAATAATTATATGTCACCGGTGGAGTTTGAGCAAATTCAGAATGTCGCTTAAAAAATTGTCCAGAAAGCTGTTGCCACATCATGATGTCGAAGATTTTTACCATCTCGACAAATACCAGAATGCAAAATTGATGTAATAGTTTCTTTATTCTCTAAGGGTTCAGTACTTATTGATCTAACATACTGCAAATCACTGGCAGTAAAATATAAACCCCACACCCACGGAATTTGTTTGCTCCCAAGCATTTTTCCATCTTCATCTACCTCCTGTAACGACCATGGATACAAGTTCTTGTGCTTAGACTCTTCGCTAAAACAAATTTGTCTTTCTAAATGGTATTGCATATTAAACTCTCCTAGTTTCAAGTTACCGTTTCACTATAATATATAGTCGAACATAAATGAAATCACCCTTTTTACGTGAGCCTTGATTAATCACACTCCATAGATTAATTTCATTGAGCATCAGCTTGGAAGCTGAAGCGGACAAACCTGATATAAAATTACTTTTACAAAGGGAGTAAGAATGCAACAAGATATAAAACATAATTTAAATAACAAAATTGATATTATTTCAAAAAAATTATTGAGTGTTTTGGATCATGAAATTGAAGCTATGATGACAAAACATGCTTCAATAGGTCTACTCAAGAGTGGTGCAACAATACAGGAAATTATGGATTTTATTGCTGAAGGAAATTCAAACTTATATAAAGAAATTTTAATTCACTTAACTAATCTAAAACCTAAATTTCATTCAAACTTGGAGACTGAAGTCTTTAATCTCGCTAAGTTAGCGCAAATAAATTTCAAAGAAAAAGTATTAATTCGTTTACAAAATAAGATGAAGATAATCCAACAAGATAACCTTTATGCACGCATACTTCCTGACGTTGAGGACTCAATGCAAAATGATCTAGAAGGCTTTAAAAGCTCCCTTAATACAAAAATTCTTAATCTAAAAAAAAACTCCACCATATCACTTGCCAAAAAATGCTTAATCGGTTTTCATGTATTGGCTATGTTAATAGTAGCGTACATTACATTCAGGTGGTGGCATGAAGGGGAGGGGGCTTATAAAGCCGTTATACTAGGCTTGACGGCTTTAGCATCAATTCCCATAACTATATTAAAAATTCTAGAAAAAAAATAAAAACCTAAATTCATAGTTCAAAAATAGTTCCACTATAATATATAGTGGAACATGGTTTGTTTTTTAAAGAAAGAGGGCAGGGCGCTCACTTTAATAATAACCCAGATTTCAAATAATCACCTATTTTAATATTAAGCTTTGAAGAATTGCCTGCATCAATTTCAAGAACATATTGAGCTAAACCATGAGAAGATATTGCTGCTAAATCTTCTGGTTTTGCACCCTTTGCAATATGAATAATTTGACCTGTACTATCAAAGAATACTATGTCCAAAGGAATATATGTATTTTTCATCCACATAGTTATTTCTAACGGTTTTTCGAAAATAAATAACATGCCTTTGTAATTTCCAAGAGGCTTTTTTCGGTACATTAAACCTAATGCCAGTTCTTTTGACGAGCGTGCAATTTCTACCTCTAGCGAAAGCGTCTGAACACTTTTAGTTTTAATGCGTATCTGATCTTTTTGGAATACAATATTTTCATAATTATATTCTAGAGTTTGGCTCTTCAAATATAGAGTACAGCCTATAAACAAGAATATAACAACACCAAAAGAAAGATAATTCTTTTTCATATAATTAGTTCCATTTCTTTTCTTTTTTTAAAATATTTTGGAAATATTTTATTACTGCGGCTTGCCCTTCTTTCAAAAGCATACAGTTAAAATCACCATATTTTTTAGGGGGTAAATGAGAAATAACTTCCCGACTATCGCCATATTTTTCAGCAATCGATTCAATTATAAAATCGGCTGTATGGTCATTGTTTGTACTAATAATTATACGATTATATATATCTGGAATAATTAATTCTTTGATATATTTAACGCCCGTTAAAGCCCAGACAGACACATTATAATCTTTCATTAAGTAGCACAGGCTTAAAGCATCCTCTGCGCCCTCATCTAATAACAACGTTCTGCTCTGGCGTTGAATAAACTTAATAGCACCCCCATTAATTGGCCCGATTGAAAGCTTTGCATCTTCACAAATTTTATTTCCATCTTCTGTTAAAAAAATACGATGCAGCCCCATATATTTTTTATTTTCTGTGGTAACTCTGAAAATAAGGGCAGGGTATTTTTCACCGTCTGGATGAAGCAAATCAGGAACATACCGCATTAAATATTTTGAATAATATTCAGGTACATAAAGTTTCCGCTGTTTTAAATATAATCTAGCAGGTTCACCTAAATCTTTTTGAGCATTTTGCCAAATAATCCAAGCAATTCTTGCGAATTGATCATTATTTTTAACTGTATTTTTCGATGAAAATTTTGTTTGTTTATTTGATATTTCAAAATTATTTACATCTATTTTTAAAAAATCTTTTGCAATTTTTACCGCATCTGACATTTTTTCATCAGCCAAACAATAATAAATTAAATTTAGTAAATCTCCACAATGTTCTCCATTTGCAAAATCTGACCATTGCCCTGTATTTAAATTCACCACTAAACTATTACCTTTTCTTCCCGATATATCACCAGCTTTATAATATTTACCTAACTTCCTGCCATCAGGCAGGCAAGTTTCCGCAATAGTGGTTGATATTTGCACAAGATTTCTTGCGATTTCTGGAACTGTAAGATCAGTCATTATTAATTCCCCTTTTCTAAGAAAAGTATGAGTCATTTATTGCTAAAAAGCAATCTTAAATTGTATATTGAATTGGAATTAAAAGCTTTTAAAAGTCGAATAAATCCATTTGCTTTTGAAAGCTTTCAAGCAAAATCAGATGTCTAAAATTACTGAAAATATGGTTATGCTTTAAACTAAGTGACATATAAATATCATCACAAATAAGCTCATTCTCACCAATTAAATTGTTTCTTCTTCTTAATGAAAATTCTAAAACATATTTGCGATACAAGCTTAAATTTCTTTTTAACTCAAACAATTCATTTCTAAATAATTCATTAAATTTTTGTGTTCTTTTAGGTTCATCAAGAAGATCAAACTTCTTAATATCATTTTCCAAATAGCCTTGATAATTTGATAATTTTGCATTTTCTAAAATATTTTTAGGAGTTAAAATTTTCCCTCCTAAATAATAATACCACGGGTGACCAGATTTATAATTATTTAACATTAGTTGCCCCCCTATGCTGCAAATAAATCAATTTGTATTAATTGCGTTTTTTCTTTTCTCTTTTCTTGAAGAGCTGAAAATTCACATGTAACAATTTCACAAGAAGGCTTTACACCTTTCCAATCATCTTTATACATTGAACAATCAATACCAACACCAAAAGTTAAATCAATCCCCGTTTCTTGATTTAACACAAGGTATTTTTTTTTATTACTTTCAAGCTGCCCCGTTTTATCTTTTTCATAATTTATATTCATACAATCTTGAAAGAGGCGTTCACCAGAATATAAGAAAGGGCTAGAATTTTGTGGAATAATAAAAGCTCCATATTCTGCTAAATCGCTTGCAATGTCGATTAAAGCATATTCGAATAATTTTCCCGTATAACGAGGGGCAATATTCCCACGCATTGAAAAATTACCAAAAGGGGGATTACTAATAACACAAGAAAAATTCATTTCTTTTAATAAGGCTTGAATTTCAGAAGAAAAGACATCTCCACAAATCCAAGTGGCTTCTGGTAAAATCTTTCTTCCAACTGCCACATATTCAGGATTAAGTTCAACACAGACAATATTAATTTTATCATCTCCATGATTTAAGTGATGCAAATATGAAAATGATAAAATGCCAATGCCAGCGCAAAGGTCTAATATATTATTTCCATAGATTTCTAATTTAAAATCATTTGCCAATTCCAAAGGGGTAAAATGGGCTGAATGAAATTTATTATTACATTCTCCACCCTCATTATAATTTTCTAAAACAAAATATTTATCTTCAAGAGTCAGAACATCTTTTTTAAGAATTTCTTTAGCTTCTTGATGTTTTTTAGCAAAGACTTTTGTTAATTTCATTTCATATTCTCCTTCTAAGGTTTAAAATCTTTCACCCAATCCCCCTCTTCACCCAATGTTGCTTGGGCTTTGGGTGGTGGCGATAAAAAAATATTTTTCATGTTTGTTTTGGATAAGGCTGCTTTAGCAGTTAACGCAGTGCTAAAATTTGCTTGCAAATTTCCGTTACGAAGGAAATATGATAAAAGATTTTTCGCCAACATCCATAGACCATGCAATTCCTTAATGTGTGGGACTTGTCCCACTCAATATGATCTGTTCTTGCGTTAAGGATAGTAACCCGCAGGGCGAAAAGATTGTTTTGATAGAGCTTTGCGTTACTTGCCTTAGAATGGCTCAGAGAGACATTGATAGGGCTTAGTAAAGCTGCTATATCGGAAGAATTATTTCGTGAAGCTTAGGGTTTTACCCTTAGCGTAATATAGCCTGTTTCTCTTAGAGAAAATGCCCGTCCTCTTCTTTCTTTTGGGGTAAATTAATTCTGATTTATTTCCCGTCATAGATATTTTTATCTATGTTTCAGACATTGATCTTTTCTTTTTATAATCATTTTCCAATATTCACTCTTTTTAAGAGTAAAACTTGACAATGGCACTAGGATTATGATATATTATTTTTGCTATTATTTAGCATCAAAAGTCAGAATATGCCCTTTTTTTAAGGTCATACTTTGACTTTTAAACAGGGCATTTTTTAAATTACACATAAAGGAATTTTTAATATGCTTACAATTAATAAATCAACTATTTTTGGTCGTCTAGGTGCAAACCCAGAAGTAAATGAAACTAAAAATGGGAATCCTGTCGTTAGTTTTTCAGTTGTCACAAATGAGAGCTGGAAAAATGAAAATGGAGATTGGCAAGAAAGAAGTGACTGGCATAATGTCGTGATCTTTAATAAAAATCTCTGTAATATTGCTGAGAAACATTTGAAAAAAGGGGATGCAGTTTATATTGAAGCTCCTTTACAAACTCGTTCTTGGGAAGATAAGAAAACAGGAACAAAAATGTACAAAACAGAGCTTGTTGTACAGGGTTTTAATGCAGTATTAAAGCCTCTTGAATATAAAAAGAATGACGTTTAAATTTATTCAAGTATATTTATTAATATTAGCTTTTTTATAAAGCAAATTTAAGAAGGAAACACAATGTGTTTCCTTTTTTACTTTGTAATTTCAACATCCCAAAATAGACAAATAAACAATATAAAGCTTTAAACTTGTACCAATTCACTGGATTTACTACTATAGCTAAGTTAGCTAATTTAAAATAGGAGGTAATACAATGAAAACCATCACGGCAACAGAGGCACAAAATAATTTTGGTGACCTCTTAATGAATGCGCAAAGTGAACCCGTTTCTATTACTCGAAATGGTAAAGAAAAAGGGGTTTTATTATCATCAGTAGCCTATGAAGGAATTAAGCAGCAAATCTTACAAAAAGCTATTAATGACGGTATTGAAAGCGGTGATCCTTCGCCTTTGGATATGGCAGATATTAAAGCCAAAGCTAAACAGAGAATGGGACTAAATGTTAAGAATTGATAAACTACCTCTTGCCGAAGAGGACTTAATTAATATTTGGATATATGGCTGTGAAACATGGGGTTCTGTTCAAGCTGATACTTATGCAGATAGTATTGAAAATACCCTTAATGCCCTTGCACATTTACCTAAAAAACACAGAATAAGAAAAAACTTTCGTCCACCTATTCGTATTTGTCATCATATCAGCCATATGATTATTTATATGATAGAAGAAGATTCCATCACTATTATTCGTGTGCTTCATAAATCAATGGATACAAAACAACATATTTAGCCGTAAGAAAAACGCATAAAAATAAAAAAAGAGAGGGAGGTAAGTAATGAAAACCTTCCTCTAATGGAAAAACAGATTATATTCCAAGCTTTAATTAACAATCTATATTTGTTCAAATATACCTTACCCCTTAGTTTCTGTTATGATGATTCCAATCTGAATAATAATCATCATCATCATCATTTCTTGATGACGACACGCAAGCTATAAAAGAAAAAAAGTAATAGAAAAACAACAACAGAGCTTTAATAATAAAAAGAAATGGGAAATAGAAAACATATTTCAAAATTTTTAAAATAACATTCAAACTTTTATTGTTTTTTTTCATCAGGGACATTTTTTAACAAATCCTTTTTGACTACTCTATTAATATTTAAATCTAATACTTTAGGGTCATTTGATTGATAATCATTCATTGGAATTGATGATTTGCCACCTGAACACCCAATTAGTAAAAAAGAAACCAATATAGGTAATAAGTATTTTTTCATTTTTCTTCCTCATTAATAAACCTAAATGTCATAATTTTATTTTTTTCATCAACAACCATCCCTGCATCATGACCTAAAATAAGGGCAATAGCTCTTCGGACGGTTGTGAGTTCCGATTTTAGGGCTAAAGGTGAAATAGGGTCTTGAGCAATGATTTTAGCTTCTGAAGGACACGCAGGACAGTTAAGGGCTAAAATATACCCTGTCGGCATAAGGACATATCTAACAGCCTCTTCAACTGTTTCTATTCCTTCTGGTAAATACATTCTTGTGAACATTTCTAAACCTGCATCTTTTGTTGCAGGGGCGACCATAAATTTATTACCTGAACAACCAAATAATGTTAAAGAAACCAATATAGATAATAAATATTTTTTCATTTAATTTCCCCAATATTTGAAAATTTGAATCTTGATCGTTTGCGCCATTTATCAACAAATATTTCTTCTTGGATAAAGATTGTAAAAGGAATGCCGCTGCGAATTTTTATTGTAGGAATAAGTTTTAAATATTTGGAAATTATTTCTTTTCCAACGACTTCTGTTTTTTCAGCAAGGCTGCCTAAAACATTATTAGTCATGCTTGATTTACTTGTTAAATTTCCGATTATAATTTCTGGCACTGTTTCAACTGCTGTAAATGCCCCTAGTGCAGCTAATTGTGTCGCAAGATGATAATCAACTTCATCTTTCAATGCCCCTACGCCTACTTGGTCTAGAATCGCTTGATTATCAATTTTAAATGCCTCGCCATTAGGCTGCACTATATACAATGGAAGAAAAGCAAGTCTATTATGAATTGCTTCATTTTCGCCTGTTACCTTAACTGTTTTTCCTGTTACAATAGAGCCTTTTGGAAATAAAATTACCTGTTTATCTATTGATAAAATAGGTTGAGATAATTTTCCTTTCCACGGGCCAACATAATCAGAAATTGCTTCCATATCTAAAACACCTTGGATGATATGACCAATAGGAATTTTATATTTATTATTATTTAAGGTTTTCTCTTTTTCTTTTCCAAGAGCTGTAGAAGCCATAAGTAAGGAGGATATAATTAAAAATATGAGTATTTTTTTCATTTTTTGCCTTCTTTCATTTTAATTAAATCTTCTTTTGTTATTTTGCCTAATTCATGATTTAGATTAGCTAAACGATCATAAAGCTCTTGTTCAACTTTATTATTTTCAGCAATTGATTTTGAGGATTTTTCATGTTCACGGCGATTATAATTCAATTTATTTAAAGGTAACTTACGAGGAATAACTTGCACCGGCTTTGGTTGTTCTTTTTTTAGAACATAATGAAGTTGTTTTTTCTTTCGGGCTTTTCTGGCGTAATTTATTTCTTCAATTTCCCATTGTGATAATGATTTTCCCTGATAAGTTGAAAATTCTTGATTATTAGTTTCTTCTAAAGGTTTGTTTTTACGATATTGATTTAAATTTTCTTCAAAGGAAGATGATTTAAGTCCTTTATTACTTGTTTCAACTTCTGCATTTTTTTTAACTGCTGCAACTTCTTCAACTCTTTTGTTATCATTACTTTTAAATATGCCTTGAATAACAAATAAAAATATAATGACAACCGTACTAATCAGAGCCACCATGATTACTTTTTTTGTTATATCTACTTTTTTTTCTTTGATTTGATTTTCTTCAAGATTTTCCATTTTAATTCCCCATTCTTTTTACAATCAATTCTTTACGATCATATTTCACCAAAAATCCATCATATAAGCCCTGTATAGAAAAAACCCCTGTTAAATCATCATACTCTGATTGTAATACGAATTTCTCATTCCCAKAAATTCCAACAACTGATGGCAAACCATAACCTGTTGTTTTTATCCGCAGGTACGTGAATCTGCCATCATCATAAACAGCTTGTACGATTTGAGGGTAGGAAATATCTCCTGAAGACCATTCATAAGCAGTATTTATTCTGTAAGTAAAATCTGAAATTAAATCTTGAGCCTGCGCCTTAAATTGGCGGTGCATATTATGCAGCTTTTTAGTATGTAACTTTTTTAATATTAAGATTTTCTTTTCATAATTCTGTGTGATTTCTTGAATTAATTTATTATCAATATTTTTTGTTTTCGAACGCTTTTTAACCACTTTAGGAATATAATTAGAAATTATATAACAGCTTTTCTTTACTTTTTTAGCTGAATTTACAATAAAATCATATGTAGTTTTTCTGCTGCCCCGTTTGACAATTACTGTCATGCCCGTTTTATTGCCTTCTAAAACTTCTGTTTTCGGTCTTACCCATATATTTTTACCAGAAGATTTAACATCCCAAAGTTCCCCTCCTAAACTCACCATATGTTCTGTAATAATTGCAGGAAAAACAATCCTCGTTCCCACGTCTATATTCGAATTAATATTATAAACAGTTCCTTTTTTAGCAATAATTTTTTCGCACGTATTTTCTTTAAGGTTTATTTCTTTATTGTCACTATTTGCTAGAGCATAACCCTGCGATGACAATAAAATTGATGTAATTAAAATAATTCTTTTCATTGTTTTTCCTAATCTCTAATTAAGTCATTGCTGATTGACTGTTCTAATATTTCAATACCAAGTGGGTTTGCCTGTAATATTTGATAATTTTTAGCAATTTGCTCTACTGGCATTAATCGCCATTTGATATGCACAAGTTTATTTATCTTTTTAATAAGAACCCCATCTTTTGTTTTTTCTGATAGAGCTAAATATAATGTTGATTTATAAATTCTCTCAACATTTGGATTTTCACTAATCATAAATTTTTCATGATTAATTGCTCTGACTTTTGTAAAAATTTCATTAGCATTAGTGTTATCCGTGAAATCCGCTGCGACCTTAATTGCATTATATTCATTTAAAAATATTTGTTTTTCTGCATCTGATAAAAATTGCAAAGAAAACCCATAATCACCAGAAATGGTTTTCTTTTTCATATTAAATCTATGTGTAGCGTAATTTATTAAACTGGACTGGATAACCGATTGATACCATCGGTTTCCTGCATTTCCATCATTATAAAACTCAACTTTTGACGTGCCGTTTTCTGATAATTTAACCCAAGCAATGCGAACATTATTTGCAAATCTATCCGCAGCAGTTGACCAACCCATTATTACAAGAATTAAAGCAATTGCTAAAAATATATTCACAACCATTGATATGTTTCTACCAGTAGTTGCTTGAGATAATTGATTTTGAGAGTGTTTTTTATATAAAAACCTCATTTGTTCAGCTTCAATAGATGTATTTTCTATAACTTCTATTTTACTCATTTTCTTCCCATTCTTTCTACAACCATCCCTACCATTTTACTTGTCCCTGCATTCAGCATTTTAGAAGTTCCACCCCCTAAAACTCTGCCACCCCCACCGTAATTTCCAAAAGCAGAGCCATTAACAATGGCCGCAACCATCGAATTAATCCCCAATAACGCTAAAATTGAAACTAAACAGATCACAATGATTGCAATAATATCGAAAAGTCCTGCACCTACTAGAACAATAGGTTTTAATCCTACTGGAAGCGAAGGACTATATCCAATTTGAAAATATGCTGAAAAAACCATCACGATAACGGACAAAACAACCCGTGATACTATGCAATAAAATACAGCATGTAAAAATAATCGAAGCCACCCATCGAAAAGTTCACTCGTCTTCTCAAAAAATAAAAATGGAATTAAAAAATAGCCTATTGGTTTTGCAATCGCATAAGCTAATATCGGCCATACAGCCGCAATATATGACAATACTGTCACAATAAGTAATATCACCATCAGAATAAACCAAATAACGATACTAACTATAATATTAACGGCATTAGTAATAAGGTTTCCGTCCACTGTTGTAAATTCAATCAGTGTCGAAACGTGCCAAATAAATTTGGCAGGGGCCATCATTCCTGTTCCTCCAATCATTGCATCCTGCATCGCTGACCCAACGCCGTTTCCCCATCCCCATATCATAGATGTTATACTTCCAAATGTACTTAAAACTAAAGTTAGAATTAAGGCTCTAAAGACAAATTCTAAAATAACGCCAATTCCTTTATTTAAAATGACATATTTATAGATCGCTAAAATGAGAGCAAGAGCCATCATTGCAGCAAAAATTACCCCCACATGTTTTGTAAAGATTGACCCCCCTGCTAAAACAGTATTTAGCATTTAATCTAAGTTTTTTTCTACAGCCTTTAGTTTTTGAGTTAAGTAATTTGCCTTTTGCATATCTTCACCTGTCGGCTGCTTTGCATGCACAGGCGAAATATATGCAATAGTTATAACCAATAGAATAGTTAATAAAAGCGGCTTTAAAAATGAAAAAACCATATTCATTTTTTGCTTTCCTTCATTTTCATATTAAATAATGTTCCAAGACATCTTTTTTCAAAATCAAGCTCTTCTTCAAAGATTTCGCCTAATTTTCTTTCTTCCTCGCCTACAATTCGAGTCCGTGCATTCTTTTGGGCATCCTTCCCTAATGAAATATTCTTTTTCTAATTCCTCTATTGAAAGTTTTAGAAAATTCCTTTCACAATATGTTGGCGCACCACGATCTTGAAAATATTTAGGCTTGTAATCATTAATATCACTTAAACATTTAGCTAAAGCTTTATAATTACATTTAGCTCTCTTAATTTTACGAAATTTCTTCCATTTTATATCATATGGAATTTGTTTTTTATCAATATAAG
>ASZJ01000206.1 GCA_000416275.1 Osedax symbiont Rs1 | reverse complement strand
AGTCATGCAAATGGATAATTTTACTCTACGGCAAGAAGGCCTAGAGTAACGGGAGGAGTTCATTTTAGCTAATGAAATGAACTCCGAAACTTGAGTTTTTAATACTGTTTTTTTGCTCTATCACTGAGTCAGGAAGCTCTACGCGGAATTTAGCATCAGCCATTGATCCACGTTCAAGCATTCAGGTCGCTGTTTATCCGTAGACAGGCCGTTGCAAATAGTAATTGATAGGATGGTAATGAGCCGAAACCAAGCGTGGGCAACTGCTTTTGGCCTAAGGGCTTTAATATAAACTGGCGAATATTGCTGAGCCAGCGCGCCCCTATTTATCGGTATATCCTGAATCCGTGACTTCAAAGTGAATACAGAGTGTAAGATATTGGTTTTACGGTGGAATTGAAAAATCTTAGCTGCAAGCTCATATGCTCCCTGCACTCGCTCAATAAATGCATCCCTGCATAAAACCCGTAGGTTCAGCGGACATTTTTCTAACCGCTGTAGAATCAAGAGCTTGCGCTATGTGGTGCAGTGAAGTCACTGATTCAGGTATATGTAAGAATTTTTAGCCGGTTATTAAAGCCGACTTATTGAGTGCAGTACTTCGGCGTACTATTGTGGTCAAGTAGATCTATGTTCCCTCTATGTATCCCCGACCCTCATCTCTATAACTACTGACCTAATATTTGATGATAGATACTGGTCAAACCTTTTATAGTCAGCTCGTCGCTATTAAAATGTTCACTCTTGATCTTCAGCGAACGAAATGCCTCCATGTAGCGAATCGATATCTGTTGTTCACCGATCACCATCACTTCTTTATCTTTCCAGTATTGCTGTGCTGCGCATAACTCTAAACCAATCATATAACCCGATAGTCTGGCCCTAGCTACTTCAGCAGACAAACCATTGAGTATTGATTCGGCGCGCAACGAAAAAAGTTGGCCATAAATAGTCGCTGGAGAATCAATGGCACTGGCCACCGCTTTTTTGAAGGCGCTGGTATGCCAACCATTTTTGGCGACACAGTGCCGCAAAATAGAGTGCTGAGAAAGAAGCGCATACAATTCTCCGGTCATATAGGTTTGAAAATATTCAATGACACCTGCTGTGACTTGTACCCATTTACAATGGGTTCCAGGTAGGCAAATCACTCCACTGTACCCTGGATTGTCGGTAAGAAAACCGAGTATTTGTGTCTCTTCACCGCGCATAATATCTGCAGGAGATAGTTGTTTTACCCCCGGACAGATATAAACTTTAAAGCCCTGATTACTCACTGGCGCCTGCACTAGCTGTTTAGAGCCTATGCAGGGAGCGGTTTCGTAGTGGGTTTCAATCCAACCTTGTTTTGAGCCTAACATGCCGCATGCGAGGACCGCAATAGTGCGATCTTTATCGAGCCAGTCCTCAATGTGTTCGATTAATACTTGCTCATACTCCTCACTTTGCAAAGTATTCATACCTTTGTCAGAGCTGTTATGAGTCAGTATTTCACCTTGTTTGGATAGCCCCCATACTCTTAGTCTGGTGGTTCCCCAGTCGACGGCGATCCAATCAATATTTCTCATTTATATAGTTCCTTAACATCAGTAAACTGATTAAATTCTTACTCAAGTAAGAAGCTTTTCTTTAAAAACAAATCCTTAATATGCGATTAAGGAGGTGTTTTCGCTAGAGGCTTGCCGGCAAACACCACCATGACTAGCCGAGCGATCGCAGTAGTCTTTAGCTGAATATTGCCGACGCGCAACCTGTGACGAGCAGCTACCGCTGCTGATTTGCAGGTTAGATGGTCATCGACTAGCCCGCTTACTATCTATCTTAGTCTAGCTCGCTGACCAAATAGTTACACCTATCGCCTCTATATTGGCGGAGCCTAGATAAATTTTGGCGTCTGTTGGGATGTTTAGTTGCTGACTTTGCTGACTAAAGTTAAAGGCAAAGTTTAACTTTCCGCGGCGAGTGACGCGCAAGTCTTCCGAAAATTCCGTGGTTGCCAATCCAGCCCAGTGTAGGGTATCTTCCATAACCGCCACCAGCATTTGATCACGCAGTAATAACCCACAGTATCGATAGCGATCATTACCGACAATTGCAGCTTGCCCCGCGCGGTAGTCCCCCTCATAGCTGGCGAGTGTTTGCGCCGAGCTCTGTAGAGTTTCACGCCATTTGACCAGCGGATACGACTGCCCTTTAAAACTAACACTCTCCTGCACATAGGGCGGCAGTGATTCTACCCGCGTCACTTTAACGTCTAACATCGCCTGAAAGGAGCCTGGAGCTAAATCGTCAGGTATGTGCATCAGCGGGGTATTGCTGGCGGTGCGCGGACCGATCAAAACTTTAGCTGGGCACTTAGCTAAGCGCGCACTGAATTTTTCATTGTCCATCATCATATCTGGAATGATAATTAGCTGATAACTATCCAGATTCGCATCAGGGCCTATTACGTCGATATCGACGCCCAACCCCTGCACCGCACTGTACCAATAGAGTGCATTTTTAACCCCTGAATAATCGCCACTGAGCGGCAGTGTCTCACTCGCCCACAGTGATGGGTAGTCGAAGATAATCGCAACTTTAGCCGCTTGGCGCTCTCCGGGTTCCGGCAGTAGTTTACGCTCGGCAACCACTTGCTCCATTTCATAATAGCACTGGTCTGGCTGGCTATTGGATAGCAATACCCCAGTGTGTAATTGCTCCTGGGCAAATTTTGCCTGACGCCAGCGGAAATAACACACCACATCAACGCCGTGTGCATAAGCTAGCCAAGTCCACAACCGCACCATTCCGTCGGCGGGCGACTGGTTGTACTGCGCCCAGTTAACAGGGCCTGGCTGCTGCTCCATAACCCACACTTTACCTTTGCCCACATGTCGATAAAGATCGTGATAAAAAGACGGCTGATCGGGAATACCGGTTCGCAACCAGCGCTGTTTGGTCTCATCAGGTAAATCTGAATGCACTAACGCGCCCATAGGGTAGCTATCCCAAGAGGCAAAATCTAAACTTTTGCCAAGCTTGTAGTGATCGAAATCACTATTGTGCGCCATAAAATTGTGGGTGATTGGACTGCCTTGTGCATACTTACGCACTATATCAACTTGCTGCTGATTAAAATGGCAGATCTGGTCGGATGAGAATTCGATAAAATCAACGCTGTGCCCAGGACTTGGTGCATCAACCATGTTATTGGCAAGCTCAATATCCTCGAAACTATTGTAATGCGTCGACCAGAAACTAGCGCCCCATGCATCGTTTAAAGTGTCGATGGTATGGTAGCGATTTTTCAGCCAAACTCTAAATTGCTCTTTTGCATCTTGGGAGTAGCTATAGCTCGAGTTGTGATCACCGTATTCATTATCTATCTGCCAAGCTTTAACGTATTTATTGGCACCGTAACGCTTGGCGTAGGCGGCGCAGATCCGTGCGGACTCTCGCAGATAGACCTGACTAGAGAAACAGTAGTGACGGCGGGCGCCGAACTGTCGAGTGACCCCATTCTTATCGACGGGCAAAATGCTTGGATCTCGATCAACCAGCCATTTTGGCGGCGCCGCCGAGGGAGTACACATCACGATATCCAATCCTTCTTCGCCGAGGATTTGAATGACCTCGTCCAGCCACTGCCAAGTGTAGTGATTTTCATGTGGCTCGATTGACGACCAAGTGAACTCGGCAATACGCACCCAGCGCACTCCCAGCGCCACCATCTTTTTAGCATCACTGCGCCATTGGCTTTTTGACCACTGTTCCGGATAATAACAAACACCAAGTTCTAGCATTGGAACCCCCTCAATCTGAATTTTATTTTTTTGCACTATACCTTGTAAATTTAATAATATAAACGTTTATATTTTTAAACTTAAAAAAGACAACATTCAGAGTGGATATTTATTCGAGGATATCAGGGCAGCGCTCAATTAAATCTGGCAATAATAATTTTTGCAACTTGGTGACAGGCTCGCCATTTAGCAGCCTCAGCATAAATTCACCGAGCACATAGCTAGATCTAGAGATAGGCAGATAACAAGTAGTGATTGGCGGGGTAAAGTAATTCGAGATATTAAGGTCGTCGGTGGCATTGATCACAGCATCCCGGCCATGCACATAGCCTCTGGCGTGAAAGCCTGAAAGCACCCCTAAAGCGACCGCCTCGTTGGCACAGTAATAAGCCGTTGGCGGAGACGACAGCGACGACAGCTGAAAAAACATCTCCCGACCAAAGGCCGCCGACAACCGGCCGAATTTGACCAGATCAGCATCGTAATCAAGCCCGGATTGCGCCAGCGATTTTTGATAGGCTCGATGTCGCGTCACCGAGTTCATCAACTCTCTATCAGCCTCTAACAATGCAATTCTACGGTGCTTTTTAGCAATTAATCGCTGGATACTGATAGTCACGATAAGTTGGTTATTTGTATCGACGTAGGCATGCGGACGACTGTGGCTACTCATCCCATAAGTAACGAAGGGAAAATCTGTGTCCAGCAAGTACTGAATACGTATATCGTTGGCATAAGTGCCTGGAAAGATAATCCCGTCGGCTTTTTTATTAATCACTAAGGTTTTGATCAGCTCGAGACTCTCTTGATAGTCAGAGACTTGATGCAGGGCAACTTGATAGGGCGTATCAGCCAGCGCATGGGTGATGCCACTGAGCAGATCGCCATGACTGACGCCGCTCCACTCTTGATTGTCCGGATCTGCGGCGATTACGACGTAGGCGATTTTATAGGTTTTGCCAGTGCGCAGCTGCACTCCACTTAAATTAAGCTCAAAGCCATAGCGCTTCGCCGAGGCAATAATTTTTTCACGAGTAGCTGCGCGCACTTGCCTAGAGCCGTTGAGCGCTTTTGAGACAGTGGCAATCGAATAGCCAGTATCACTGGCAATGGTTTTAATTGTAGGTCTATTTTTCATCGGCGAATATTAACATTTTAAGTAAATTAGTGGGCGACAAGAGAGACAATTATATTCCTTTACATTAAAAATATAAACGTTTAACATAAATTCAATAAGAATAACTAATCTAGATAATAGATTGCCGCACTTAACTTGGAGAAACTATGGCCAACATACAAATGCAACAGCTGAAAAAAAATTTCGGCGACATACCAGTGATAAAAGGTATCGACTTAGATATTAAAGATCGTGAGTTCATTTGTTTTTTAGGCCCCAGTGGTTGCGGCAAATCCACCTTGCTCAGGCTGATGGCCGGACTGGAGGAAATATCTAGCGGCGAGTTCCTCATCGACAACAAGCGCATGAATGATGTACCCGCCTCTCTGCGTGGAATTTCCATGGTCTTTCAAAGCTATGCTTTATACCCACACTTAACCGTCCGGCAGAATTTGGCCTTTGGCCTTAAAATCCAAAAGCTGCCGAGCGATGAAATTAACAACCGGATCAGAGAAGTTGCTAGAACCTTACAACTCAGCGAATTATTAGATCGAAAACCTAAAATACTCAGTGGCGGACAGCGCCAACGGGTCGCTATTGGTCGCGCAATTGTACGCAGGCCTAAGGTATTCTTACTCGATGAGCCGCTGTCTAATTTGGATGCCACTTTGCGCGTCAGCATGCGGGTAGAGCTGGCGAGACTACATGAAGAATTACAGGCGACCATCGTATATGTCACCCACGATCAAGTCGAGGCAATGACCCTGGCGACTCGCGTTGTAGTCATGAAAGACGGCGCTATCCAGCAATTTGCCAGCCCCTTGGAATTATTACACCGCCCAGCCAACATCTTTGTCGCTGAGTTTATCGGCACGCCTAAGATCAACTTATTTAAGGTGGAAGTCCAAGAGTGCGGCCCTCAATCAATCACTGTGACCCACGCGCTGTTCTCTAATCCGATAACAGTATCGATAGCGAAAGAGATCAAATTCGCAGCGGGCACTAAATTGACGTTAGGCATACGTCCACACCGCCTATCCACCAAGCAGTCGCTAGACTGCACGATAAGCGCAAAAGTGACTATTGTTGAGCGCCTGGGAACCGAGAGCTTGCTCTATACCGATCTCGGTTTAGAAACGTTAGTTATTTGCTCAGCGGCGGGTACTGTTCCGATTATTCGCGGCGATCAAATCACGCTGGGGTTCAGCAGTGCCAACTGCTTACTGTTCGACGATCACGACCAAGCGATCGAGCGCTGCCTGCCTGCCGATGTCCAATTACTGATTTCATAAGGGGAATATTATGTTGCGTAATCGCTATACACCTTATGCCTTTTTATCACCTTACATCATTATTTTTTCGGTGTTTTGGCTAGTGCCGATTTTATTTTCATTCGCTATGTCCTTTATGAATACCCGCTCCAGAACTTGGCAGTTTGATTTTTTTCTCAACTGGGGACGGTTACTAGAAGACGAGCTTTTATGGCAGGCACTAAAAAATACATTTTTAATCATCGCCCTACAAGTTCCCGCAATGCTGATGCTGGCGGTATTTGCTGCGGTACTGTTAAACAGCAAAGATTTAAATTTTAAAGGCCTGCATCGCTTTGCGATTTTTGCCCCGATTGTGGTTGCCGAAGCCGCCTACGCGGTTATTTTTAGATTGCTATTTAATGACAATTTTGGCTTTGTTAATAATATGTTAGCGCTGATTAATATTGACGCGATCGCCTGGACCAACTCTTCTTCAGGCGCCACCGCATTGATTGCCATAGGCCTGACTTGGCGCTGGACTGGCTACAATGCAATTATCATTTTAGCCGGCCTGCAAAACATCCCTAAAGACCTCTATGAGGCCAGCGAATTGGAGGGCACCTCCCCCTGGCAGCAGTTTACAAAAATCACTTTACCGCTGCTAAAACCCGCGATACTACTCTGTTTAGTGCTCTCTACTTTCGGTACTTTACAGCTCTTCACCGAACCGACACTACTCACCGAAGGCGGCCCTGGCGGCAGTACCACCACCGTTGCTATGTATATGTACAGCCAAGGCTTTAAGAGTTTTAATTTCGGTTATGGCTCGGCAATCGCCTACCTGATCGTCTTTTTAGGCTTAACCTTGTCACTGTTGCAATTTAAGCTATTTGGAGGAAAGCCCGATGAATAATTCACTGACGAGCCGGGCAAAGAAGTTATTTATCAATGTCCTGATGTTAGTTATTTCCTGTATGTGGTTAATCCCCATTTGGATGATGATGATTTATGCCACCCATCCTGACAATGTGATTTTCAGTGGTGAATTAGTCTTCAACCCAGGCACGGACTTTTTAAAAAACTTTGCCATTTTGCAGGGAAAACAAGATTTCTCCATGGCGATTTTTAACAGCGTGATTATTGCAGGCGTTAGTACTCTACTCGGATTATTAGTGGCCTCCATGGCGGGCTATGCTCTTGCAAGGTTTGCCTTTCGCGGTCGAAACACCTTATTCGCGCTGATTATTTTTATCCTCGCGGTGCCCTCTGCGGCGATAGTCATCCCCGAGTATATTATTGTGGTCAAACACATGGGACTATCAAACAATTACGCGGGCGTCATTCTCCCCTATTTAGCCAATGCGGTCGGGGTGTTTTTTATGCGCCAAAGCTTCCTTAATTTACCGGCAGAAACACTAGAAGCCGCCTATTTAGACGGCGCTTCAGAGTGGAAAATTTTCTACAGTATTGCACTGCCTATAGTGCGACCGGCACTCGCATCGCTCGGTATTATCTTATTCGTCGCGCATTGGAACGACTACTTATGGCCAATGTTGGTGATGACCAGTGAGCAGTATCAAACCGCTCCTATAGCACTCGGTCGTTTAATAGGCCTGGCTAATATTGAATGGGGGGCAATGATGGTCGGCGCCAGCTTAATGACCGTGCCCTTCCTACTGTTATTTTTAATTCTGCAAAAGCAAATTATTGCCGGCATCACCAGCGGTGCCACTAAATAAAGTTTAATCGGACAGCGATCTCTTGCAGAGCGTTGTCTCTAATCTGCATCCGCGGCGTGAAAGTGGATGCAGAGCGTAAGATATTGGCTGACAACGCCATTGAAAGTCATCGCTGTGCCCTTGGGCTCAGTGGCTGTTTTTTTAAACTGTTGCCTGATCAAAAATCACGCTGAACGCCGCATCAAAGTTACAGATTCAAGTCTAACTCACAAGCCATAAACGGAGAGTAATATGATAAAAACAAAAACGGTCCCACGCTTTGCATCAATCCTCCTAGCAAGCTGTATTGCGCTGGGTGTGTCAACACCTGTCAATGCCGCCGAAAAAATTACCGTCTGGAGCTGGGATGTTGCGGCAGAGGCATTAATGAATGCCGCAACATCTTACAATGCCCAGCAAACCGACGTGACGGTTGCAGCGCTGGATAAAGGCTACAGCCCAGTATATGACCAGCTGACCGCAGGTTGTGCCGCAGGCGGGATCAACTTACCCGATGTGGTCTCAATCGAAAACGGTGAGGCCGAGCGCTACCTGCAACAATTCCCCGACTGCTTCGTCGATTTAAAACAATTTGGGGTCGAAAAAATTCGCGATAAATTTCCCGTTTACAAATGGGTAGAGCTGGAGTCTGAGGGCGGCATTTACGGAGTACCTTGGGATTCAGGTCAAGTTGTGACCTTTTATCGCCGCGATATTTTAAAAGATGCGGGCATAGATCCGGCGCAACTAGCCACTTGGGATGGCTATATTGCAGCGGGCAAGCAGCTGCTAAAAGCGACCGATGGCAAGGTAAAAATGGCGGTCACCAACTATACCCAGGGCCTAAACTGGTTTGGACCAATGGCGCAGCAAAATGATTGTTCAATCTTTGCTCAAGAAGGCGATCAGACGGTCATCCGCATCAATCAACCTGGATGCGTGCAAGCGCTCGATAAATTAAAGCAGATTACCGATTCCGGTATCATTATGCCAGGCGGCTGGGATGATCACCTAAAAGCACTGAAAACCAGCACCGCTGCTACTTCTATATACGGCGCATGGTTTGAGGGATCGCTGCGCGGTGCATTGCCGGAACAAAAAGGCCAGTGGGGTATCGTAAAAATGCCGGCTCACCAAGCAGGCGGGATTCGTGCGGCTAACTTAGGTGGCTCTTCACTGTTTATTCCGATAACCGCAAAAAATCCAGCAGCAGCTTATAAGTTCATCGAATACGCAATGGCCAACCAAAGCGCACAGATCGAGATGCTTAAAAGTTCCGGTTTAGTCCCTTCGCTGTTAAGCGCAACTAAAGATAAATATATTAGTTCGGGACAGCCATATTGGGGCGATCAAGCTATCTGGAAATTAATTTTAGAGACCACCGATCAAATCAAAGCTATCAAGACCACCCGCTATGGAGCTGAAGCGACCGATATTGTGATCGCAATTCAATCTGCATTCATCGAGGGAAAATACGCCAATGCGCAAGAGGCACTAGACAAAGCTGCCAAGCAAATTAAAAATGCCACGGGTCTACCGATGCAAAAATAATGCTCTAGCAACTTACATAAGGCGACATTTGTCGCCTTT
Organism: Osedax symbiont Rs1; assembly: GCA_000416275.1. Lineage (GTDB taxonomy): Bacteria > Pseudomonadota > Gammaproteobacteria > Pseudomonadales > Balneatricaceae > Rs1. The sequence goes on along the minus strand of ASZJ01000206.1, from coordinate 12,415 downwards.
TTTAATGGCTGTGTGATATTTTGCTAATCGCTGTAAAGTTAAGAACTTGCGCTATGTGGTGTATTGAAATCACCGATTCAGGTAATAGTTAATATATCCGTCAATGATCGATAAACAAGCTTTGCACTGACGCTGCCAATACCTTGCCTTGCTCTTCCCTTACCTGAGCCAACTTGTTGTCTAGGCGATTGACCCAATCGCCACTGACGACTATTTGCGATACTTGCGCTGACGGCTGCTTAGCCTCTTGATTTGTTGTTTCGCACGGCTCTGCAAGCGTGCTAGGTTTGGGAATAGGCCAGGGAAAGACCTCTCGCAACTGCTCTAAGCTGATGTTATTCAAATCTCTAGCCAGCAAGTACTCCCCTTGTTCCGATCGACAGACAATGCCATTTTCAAGTAGCAGCTGCTGATATTCATCCCAACGTTTTTGATCGAGACCCGCCACTTTTGCTAATAAAGCATCTGCAGACAGCGTCTTGCCTTCTCGCTGTGCCAGCCATAACTTTTGCAAAATGCCAATGATGGTATGAAAATTCGATTGAAAGCCACCTGCCGCCGCACTGTTATAGACGGTTAGCAATCGCGATAACTCAGCGCCAAATAAGATAATCATCCAGGTGATAAAGATCCATGCCAAAAACAATGGCACGGCCGCAAACGCACCATAGATAAGTTCATACGAGGGAAATTGGACCGCGAATAAGGCGAAAGCTCGCTTGGCTACCTCAAAGAGCAACGCGACAACCACCGCCCCGATAAAGGCATTTTTAAATGGCACCCGACAATTCGGTACCGCTGAATACAACAAGCTAAATGCCGCGATTGAAAGCGCTAGCGGCAGCAGTGAAAGCAGATTCCCCCGACCAAAAACCGCGGTCGCTTCAGATATAAAAGGCAGTGAGGCGAGATAGGATGAGGCCAGTAACCCGACCCCAATTAAGATCGGCCCCAGACTTAACACCGCCCAGTACAACAAAAAGCTCGAGATACCTTTACGCGAATTTTTAACCCGCCAAATTCGATTAAATGCCGCTTCAATGTTTTTCATCATCATTACTGAGGTGACAAACAAAAACAAGGCACCGACGGCCGTCAGCCGCCGAGCTTGCGAGGTAAAGTCCGTTAAATAATCTTGTACAACTTCACCGGTCGCCGGTACAAAGTTAGAAAACACCCAGCTCTGCACTGACTCACCCACCCCTTGAAAAGCAGGCACCATCGCTAATACTGCGTAAGTCACGGTCATGAGTGGCACGACCGCAAACAAAGTAGTGTAAGTTAACGCTGATGCGTTGACTAGTCCGCCATTGGCTGAAAACTGCTTCACTAAAGTGCGCATAAAGTGCAGCGCTTTGCTTAAATCTAGATGTTTCATCTATTCCCTTATTCCCTACCTATTTATCAGCCAGCTGAACCAAAGACTGTCGATGCTAAATCTGTGGCTTGCTCAATACTTATATGCGCGCCTACTACCTGTAGGATTTATTCAGAGGTTCCTTAGCTTAAATAGCATTTTAGATTGCCCTCGGGCTGTTGCAAGGTACAATAGCGGGTTCAAATACCGAATAACAAGAGTATTAATTGTGAGCCAAGTCGAAATATACCACAACCCGCGCTGTTCAAAATCAAGACAAACTCTTGAGATTCTTCAACAGCGTGGTATCGAAGCTAGCATTATTGAATATCTTAAACAACCGCCGAGTCGAGAGCAAATTAAAGCTATCTTAAAAGCTCTAGACATGACTGCTCATCAATTACTTAGAGTAAAAGAGGCGGAATACCAAGAATATAAACTATCGGCAGACACTGCAGAAGAAGACATTATCAGTGCGATGATCGCCGCGCCAAAATTGATCGAGCGACCGATTGTGATCAAGGCTGGTAAAGCACGTATTGGCCGTCCACCTGAATCAGTATTAGAGATACTATAAAATTATTATGCCATCAACAAAGCCTTACGTTTTAATCGTTTTTTATTCTCGGCACGGCGCAACGGCAGACATGGCCAGACATATTGCGCTCGGGGTTGAAATGTCCGGTGTTGATGCGCTGGTCCGAACAGTGCCAGATATATCGAGCAACTGTGAAGCCAGTGAAGCTAGAGTACCTGCTAAAGGGGCGGTTTACTGCAGCCAACAAGAGCTGGCCAATTGCGCTGGATTGATTTTAGGCAGCCCTTCACATTTTGGCAATATGGCCGCACCATTAAAGTACTTTATCGATAATAGCTCAAGTAACTGGATGTCGGGTGCACTGATCGGCAAACCTGCCGCGGTATTTAGTAGCAGCTCATCTTTACATGGCGGTCAAGAGACGACGTTAGTGTCAATGATGCTGCCACTATTGCACCATGGCATGCTAATTTCCGGATTACCCTACAGCGCCACTGAACTTTTACATACGACCTCAGGGGGCACTCCCTACGGCGTCACTCACTGGGCAGGCAAGGACAGTGACAATCCTCTGGACGCCAATGAGATAGCACTCTGCAAATATCAGGGACAGCGCATTGGGCACTTGGCAAAAAAATTATCCGATTAACCCGCCCTGATCTTTTGGCCAGCCGCTGATTTTTTGGCAGCCGAGCATACACTTTCAACTGCAACCGAGTTTAGGCAGATATCTACATGAGTTTACAAGCTAAAATACTACCCCCCCTATCCGTGTTAGAACCTAAGATTAAAACATCCAGATACTTAGCGGTTATTTGCTATTTTTTATTATTAATCAGCCTAACACTCTGGTATTTGGTTCTTTATCCCATCGATACCGCGCATCCCTGGGTAATATGGTTACTGCACTTCCTGCCTTTAGCCGCCTTTATAAAGGTTATTCAAACCGGCAATCCAAGGGGCCATGCCTGGCTGTGCTTCCTGCTGATTATGTATTTCAACGAAGCTGTTTTAGCGGCCACTACCGTACTAGAAACTAGGTGGTTAGGTATTTTTAACTCTTTTGTGATCGTCATCTTATTTATCAGCGCGATGATGTATGCCCGCTGGGCCGGACAGTACAAAAGACACCCTGACAGAGCTAAAAACACTTAATAATGAAGAGCACTACGCCGTTTAATAGCACTAAAACTCGTCGAGACTTCCCTATACTCTCTTTAAGAGTACAAGGTAAGCCTTTGATTTATTTTGATAATGCTGCTACTACTCAAAAGCCTAGGGCGGTCATTGACAAGTTGAGTCAATTTTACAAAGTGGCCAACGCCAACGTTCACCGCGGCTCACACAGCTTGTCAAATACAGCCACTAGTCAATTTGAACTAGCCAGAAAAACCGTCGCTGCTTTTATCAATGCACCCAATGTGCACGAAGTAATCTGGTGCAAAGGCACCACAGAGGCGATAAATTTAGTGGCCAATAGCTTGGGCTCCTACCTACTAAATAACAGCGACCAACAACCGGCAACAATTTTAGTCAGCACCAGTGAGCACCACGCCAACATCGTGCCCTGGCAGCTGATTGCAGCGCGCACTGACAGCCGAGTAATTGCTATCCCCCTGACCAAAGACATGCAGATTGACCAGGCGGAGTACCGCCGCTTACTCGCCCTGCACCGGCCTAAAATTGTCGCATTAGCTCATGTCTCTAATGCACTAGGGCACATTCACCCGATTCGTCAAATGATCGCTAAAGCCAAAGAGTATGGCGCTATCACTTTGATCGACGGCGCCCAAGCTGTCGGTCACTTTAGCGTCGATGTGCAACAGCTTGATTGCGATTTTTATTGCTTTTCCGCACATAAATGTTTTGGCCCGACCGGCATAGGAGCACTCTGGGGTAAACAGGCGCTACTTAATAAAATGCCTCCCTGGCAAGGTGGAGGTGAAATGATTAAGCAAGTCAGCTTTAGTGGCACTAGTTTTAATCAGCTGCCTTTTAAGTTTGAAGCTGGCACCCCACCGATTGCCGACGCCATTGCATTTGGCAGCGCAATAGACTATTTGACGACCATGGACCGAGCGGCCGCTGAAAAGCATGAGCAGCACTTATTTCACCGACTCTACACGGGTTGCACTGCGATTAGCGGTGTTCAGGTTATTTCCAGTCTAGATAACAATGTCGGCATCGTCTCATTGACAGTGAGCGGCCTGCACCATCAAGACATTGCCATCCTACTCGATCAAAATGGCATAGCAGTGCGCAGTGGTCATCACTGCGCCATGCCTTTAATGCAGGCGCTAGGCATTGATGGCACACTGCGCGCATCGATCAGTTTTTATAACACTGAACAGGAAGTGGATTTCTTTGTAAGCGCGTTACAGGAAGTCATTGCAGTGCTCAATAATGATTTTATTGAGGATACAGTCATCATTGCAGATAAAGCCACGCCGTTGCCGGCAAATCCGCAGCGCGATAGACAGCAGTATCCTACCAGTGAGGTTGTGATTGGCAATTTACTGAACGCCAGCAGCTGGCAGCAACGCTTTAGCTATTTAATGTCGCTGGCAACCTTACTGGAACGCCCCAGCCCCCAGCTACTGATTGATCGACATAAGTTACAGCAGTGCGAATCGGCCGTTTGGTTACACAAGACGGTGCTTGACCAGCAAACTAGCTATCAAGCGTGGTCGGAGGCGAAAATAATGCGCGGTCTTTTAGTGATGCTAATCAGCTGTAGGGATCAAGCCCAGCAAGACAGCGACCTGTTTCTCAGCCAAGTAAAATTAAGCCAGTTCCTCAGCCCCTCTCGCACCAATGGCGTCAAAGCGATCTTAGATGCTCTTTAGCAGCGCGCTAATCCCACTTGCTTTTCGGCGCTTGATAAGCGGCGATAGCGCTGAGCAACTGCTCAGGATCATCGCTGCAGATCATTTTCTCTAAAAACACTTTTTTCATAAAACCTTTATCGACCATGGTCTTAATAAAAGCAAACAGTTCATCATAATAGCCATTCACATTGTAAAAAGCACAAGCTTTCTGATGAAAGCCCAACTGGCCCGCCGTCCACACTTCGAAAATTTCTTCTAGCGTCCCCACCCCGCCTGGCATCGCTATATAAGCATCTGCCAACTCTGCCATCTTGGCCTTGCGCTGGTGCATATTTTCAACAGTATATAATTTAGTAAGCCGCTGGTGCTGCAATTCTTTATTGACCAGGGCGGTCGGCATGACCCCAATCACACTCTGACCACCTGCGAGCACGGTATCTGCAATCACTCCCATTAAGCCGACACTAGCGCCGCCATAGACGATAGAGTGCCGACCTTGACACAGCTGCTCAGCAAGCTGGATTGTCGCCTGCTCAAACTCAGCATCCGCTCCTTTACTAGAGCCACAATAAATTGCATATTTCATCTTGACTGCCTATTAGTTAGCTCTCATCCAGAAACACAGTCCTACCGGTACTGGGTGCTCTCCAGAGATCTGTTGTATGTAGAGACCTCTGCATAATGTTGCGAGCGCAGTAGTTATTGAGACCTCAGTAATAATATTAATCTTTAAGCAAATGCTCGTATTTTTTGTCAGTCAACGTTTTCATAAACGCCACTAAGGCATCGACTCTTTTATTGGTGAATGCCTTACCCTTTTTTAATTCATCGAGCGCCACTGTCTCAGGTACTTCTGGCGCCCGCCAGGCGACCCCGGTTTCAGGATTGATCTGGCGAGATTTTTTTCGACTGTTATATTTATCATAAAACAAGACCACTGTTTTCAAGTCAGAGAAAACCCCATTGTGCATATAGGGACCGGTAACAGCGATGTTGCGCAAGGTCGGGACCTTAAACTTGCCCCGCTGCTTAACATCAGTCACCAGTGGATTATCCAGCAGGCCGTTATCGATGTACTCGGCATCCTTTCCCAGCGCTTTACGGACCATTTGGTTAACCGGCACACCAATATTGCGGTATTCATAATTACTAAACGTCTCTTTACTTTGTCCGGGAAATTTAGCGATTTGGTGGCACGAGTTACAGTTACTAAATTGCTGCGAGAAAAAGATGGTCTCACCGAGCAGCTCTTGTTCAGTCATTTTATATTCGCCATTTAAATAGCGATCATATTTAGCATCGAAGCTGGAAAAAAACTCACTTTTTTCGAAGCTGGCAATACTTTCAGTCATCGCTGAATAAGCGTCTTCTGCATCCTTTAACACATGCTGGTCAAACAGAGCGACGAAACTGGCCTGATAGGCTTGATTTTCCAGCAATCTAGCCAGCACTGCCTGCTTGCTTGGCATCGCCATTTCACCCGGGTTTAACGGCGGACCAGCAGCTTGATCTTGTAAAGTACTCGCGCGGCCATCGTGAAATTGGCCACCGAAATATTCACCATTTTTTTTCTTGGCAAAGTGCGGAATAAGGCTGGCATAGCTAGCGGTGGGCGCATTGCGATCACCAATTGACACTCCATCACTGCCGATAGAGACCGCGCTTAGATAGGCGTTTTTTCTATCGTCGATAAACCCTTGTGCCGGCGCGTGGCAAGTGGCACAAGATTGGTTGCGATGCAGTGATAAGTTATTATCAAAATAAAGTGCAGCCCCTAGCGCCTGTTTAGTCTTATAGACCAAATCCGACGCTAGCACTGGAGATGCACAAAGCGCACTGAGAACAGTAAGGTTCAGAATAGATTTAAAATTTAAAGACATACAAATCAACTCATAAGATTATCACCTGAATCAGCGCGGCTAAGCTAACCAGCTAGTCGTGAAGTCAAGTGTTTGAATGCTGAAAGAAAAAAGTCATACTAAAACCTGAATCCGCTCATCACCCATCAATGATTAGCGATCCAGGATAAATACTTTAGTGTTATGATTTTAATTTCTATACATTCAATATGCCATTTTTTTCATTGATTTAGATTAATATAGATGCGAATAAAAATTACTTAGCACTGAAAGTTACCATCCAAATTTATCGGCAACACTGTGCCAGCGAATCACCGCCGGCATAAACCAAGGGTTACCGTTATAAAATGGCTTGCCACTAAACTCAAACTGCTCAAAGATCGTCTCCCCTGCATTCCCAAGCATCTTCATGGCAATTTTATGACCGAGATAGTTTGCTCTGGCGACCCCCGATCCACAGTAACCCATCGCATAGTACATGCCATCCATTTTCCCTAAGTGAGGAACATGATCAAAACTATAGGCAACTAGCCCAGACCATGCATAATCAATTTTTGAATCCTGCAATTGCGGGAAAATATCTAGCATGGAGTCATGTAAAAATTTTATATATTCATTAGGCTTATCAGCATAACTTAATGCCCTACCTCCGAATAAAAGACGAGTGCCGTCAGGCGATGGGCGATAGTAAAGTACCAGCCTATCGGTACCGCCGTGCGTGTGCAGCTTCGGTGAGACGCTGTGCATTAATTCTTGAGATATACTTTGCGTCGCTATCATCGATGATCTAATCGGAATAATACGCTTTTTTAAATTGGGAGTTACATTGCCAGTATAGCCATTGGTGGCAATCAGCACTTCGTCAGTTGCTATTTCTCTGTCGCCGACTTTCACCTTGAAGCCCTGACCATCGGCAGAAATATTACCGACTTTGGCATTAGCGATCAAACTAACACCTTCCGCCATTAATTTTTCAATCAAGCCCTGCACTAATTTAGCCGGATGCAGGCTGGCGTCTTTATTGTATACAACACCCCCGCAATATTTATCAGTCCCCACTTCAAGATGCTGCTCAGACTTACTGATTAAAGTAACCGGATAGTCCAAAACTTTAGCCAGCGATTCAGCCTGCTTCGCCATATTGGTGTAGTGCTCTGGGGTTAATGCCCCACGAAAACGTCCACAGTGCTGCAAATCACAGCCAATGTTTTCTCTGCCAATAAAATCGACCAGCCAGTCAAAGCCCGCTAAACTTTCTTTTAATACCGCATTGGCAGTATCTTGGCCATATTTCTTGGTCAACCCTTGCATGCCAAGTTTATGAAAGCTTGGCCCTAATAAACCACCATTGCGAGAGCTGGCACCACTACCTATTTTACCACTGTCTAGCACCGCCACTTTTTTTCCCGCACGAGCTAAGGTTAAAGCCGCTGACAAGCCGGTAAAGCCGGAACCGACAATAATAATTTCGAGAGCATCAGGTAGCGATGATAATTCAGTATCAATACTGTGCTCTTGAAAACCCGTATCAGCATGCCAATAGGGGGTATGGTCAATGGTGTTATTTTTAAAATTATTCAACCTAATATCCTTATAATACGTTTATGCCAGCCAGTGCGCGCTCAACCTTACTGTTAATCTACACTAGAGGTGTTGCTCACGGGCCGCGCTGAATCCCGGATCCATTCACTCCAGGAGCCTACATACAAATGCGTCGGCTCAAATCCTGCGTGGCACATCGCCAAAATATTATGGCAAGCTGTCACACCTGAGCCACACATATGGGTTGTATTTTGCTGCACCAGAGGCGACCAGAGGGCCTGCAAATCAGCCGTTGTTTTAAACAATCCTTGTGCGGTTAAATTCTCCATAAATGGATGATTAACGGCATCGGGGATATGCCCTGCTACAGGATCAATAGGCTCTACCTCTCCTCTAAAACGACCGGCAGCTCTGGCATCTACCAGCTGATAATTACCACTGCAAATTTGCTCGGTAGTCACCGTTTTAAAATCAGAGGCATGCCTGACAAAATGCGCGGGTTTAGGGGTGTTAATCTGCGCTGTCAAAGAGAGCTCTCGCTCTGTCCAAGCATTAATACCGCCATCGAGTACCGCTACTTGGGTATGTCCTAGCCATTGCAGTAACCACCATGCTCTAGCGGCCATCGCCCCTGAACAATCGTCATAGACGATAATTTGCTTCTTATCAGCAATCCCTATTGATGAAAATAACTGCGTGATCGCCGAGATTTCAGGCAGCGGATGCCTGCCAGTATTTGCCGTTACTTGACCCGCTAGCTGCTGATTTAAATTAAGATAAATAGCATTTGGGATATGTGAATCACGATAAAGTTGCTCACCTTTATCGACATCGAATAAATCAAAGCGACAATCTAAAATCAGCCAATTTTCAGCGTCAAATTGATCCTTTAACTGTTCAGCGCTAATTAACGTACTGTACATATCGTTCTCTCCTTAAGCGACCACTGGCACTCATTGCACCTAACTTGCGCGGTGACAACGAGGATGATCATAGCGCGGCGATTGAAAATCAGATCGCTGAAAAAGGCCGGTTTTTAACAGGCCCAAATACTCTGTTGAGCTGCCGTGCGAAACACTGACAGCCACTATTTTTATCGGTCTTATTTTAGCAGCTATATTTAGCGAACTCTTCAGTTAGCACTTGTAACTCATTCTCGGCTTTATCTTGCGCTTTGCCTTTTAACGCCCCCAGCAGCGCAGTTTTCTCGGCTAATAGTTGAGCGGCAGCTGAGGCTGGCTCGGCACTCGCCTCTACCGCTGCGATGACTGACTTTAGCTGCATTAAAATCCCGCGACGTCGACCTTCGGCTGCTTTGGCAAGATCGGCGGCAGACTTTACCTTTTTAACTTTCTTGGCGGCTGAATCAGGCACAAAAGGCAGTGGCCGAATCCCTGCCGCTATTCTAATTTCTTCCATAAAAGGTACCGATTTTTGACGTGCTTTAGCAGCACCTTTTTGTAAAACGGCTTCAACGAAAGGTAAATCATTCATCAGCCGATTATATTCATCTCTCGGCCCGGCTAATTTTTCATCTAAAAACTCAAACAGCTCCCGCTTCGCATCACCCCAGCCAATCCCATTGACAAATTTGTCGCGCATTTGTTGAGCTTGGTCAAGCGAGGCAAAGCAATTGTAGAGTTGAAAAACGGTACTGTTATCCGGATCTTTTGCCTCACCGGGAAGTTTCGAATCTGTATCTATTTGCTTAATCAGTTTATACAAGGTATCCGGTGCGCAAAACAGCGGTAAAGTATTGTCGTAACTCTTGGACATTTTTCGCCCATCGAGCCCGGGAATCAACTGCGTTTCAACATCCACTTGCGCTTCGGGCATTTTAAACAAGGGGCTATAGGTGTGATTAAATGATCCGGCGATATCTCGGGTCATTTCAATATGCTGAATTTGATCTTTGCCGACCGGCACTATATCGGCATTGAACATTAATATATCCGCAGCCATCAACATCGGGTAACTAAACAGCCCCATAGTCACGCCATCATCAAGTTCATTTTTTCCCGCGGCTTGATTGGCATCTACCGATGCTTTATAGGCATGCGATCTATTCATCAAACCTTTACCGGTCATGCAAGTTAAAATCCAAGTCAATTCCGGTATTTCAGGGATATCACTTTGACGATAAAAAGTAGCTACATCTGTATCTAAGCCCATCGCCAGCCAAGTTGCCGCTATCTCACGTGAGGATTGAGCCACTCGTTCAGGGTCATGACACTTAATCAGCGCATGATAATCGGCCAGGAAAAAGAAACTTTCAACTCCCGGTTTTTGACTGGCGGCGATGGCGGGCTTAATCGCACCTAAGTAGTTGCCTATATGGGGTGTGCCTGTAGTAGTTATTCCGGTCAATACTGTTTTTTGCGACATAAATATTCCTTAAGGACCCACCATTACTCGACTGGAGAATGAGCCACTAGCTATCTTTGCCGACATCATACACTACAAACCAGCAGCGAATAATAATCGCCAACTAATTAGTTTCCATTAATAAACAGATACCTAGTAGCAATGTTTGCCAGCACGGAATAATCGCCACTAGCTGCAGCTAGCCATCACCCTAACAGTGAATGCAAACAGGCACTTGAAGCCTCAAGTCGCCTCCTTGTTTATAGCTGAAAACTATTTAACTTCTTTATATCTTTAATCATTAACCAACTAGTGTTACAAAGGGCTCTGAATATATTAAGAAGGTGCTGTTAATGCAAATTGTAATTTCTCCCGCTAAAACCTTAGATTTTAAAACCCCTGCAATCACCCAGCTTTACAGTGAAGCTCAGTTCTTAGATAGATCACAATTACTGATTGATAACTTAGCGAAGAAGTCACTGCAAGAAGTGGCCACTTTAATGAGTTTGAGTGATAAATTAGCTGCATTAAACGTCGCGCGATTTGGCTCTTGGCAGCTCCCTTTTACTCCAGATAACGCAAAACCTGCGGTACTGGCCTTCAAAGGTGATGTTTATACGGGGTTAGATGCAGAGACACTTTCCACAGCAGACTTTAATTTTGCACAACAGCATCTGCGTATTCTTTCAGGCCTTTATGGACTGCTGAAGCCGCTAGATTTAATTCAGCCTTATCGTCTGGAAATGGGCACTAAGCTAAAGCTGCGAAGCAAAGAAAATTTATACCAGTTCTGGGGAGATAGCCTAACAAAAAGTATCAATCAAAGTTTTCAGCCACTGACTGCCAATGATGCCAGCCCCAATGTGTTAGTCAACTTAGCTTCCAATGAATACTTTAAAGCGGTCCAAGTAAAGCAACTTGACGCGCGTCTGGTCACCCCTATATTCAAAGATCAGAAGAACGGCAATTATAAGATCATTAGTTTTTTTGCAAAAAAAGCCCGCGGCATGATGGTGCGCTACATTATCGACAATCGAATTACTGAAGTGCAGAAACTAAAAGATTTTAACTATGCTGGTTACTCTTTCAGCCCTGAACAATCGACGGCTAATGACTGGGTGTTTTTAAGAGCAGAGCAGCTTTAACCTAGCCCGAATATTGCGTGCAACATCTGAGTTAGCGGCTATTACGCGTCTTAATCGCGACTTAAATTTTTGTTAATCTGATTGATTTTACACTGCTACACATCGCTGCTGTGCTGAACATCCTCACAGCACAGCACTTACCATTAGACCTTTCAATTAAGTACTGTTGATTTTTGTTGCATCGATGCATTTATTTAGTAGCTGCTGGATGTATACGAGCTTGCCGTTAAGTTTTTTCAACGCCACCGGATGTTCACTACAACCTGAATCCGTAACTTAATAATTGCAAATATCGATTTTATCCTTACTCACTTGGTCCTTACGTGTCTAGGAAAAAGCGACGTTGAAGCTCTAGAAACTCTCGTCATGATCCTTTTTTTAAAACGGCGATGGGCATCAAACAATTCGTCTCTTCAGCAAGACTAGGTCAGCGTTTCGATGAAGATACAGCTCGATTGATAGCCCTCTTGGACGCTGCAAGTGTAGAGTTTATGCGAAATATTAAGGTGCCGATCAGCAGATTATCGACTGGCCACGTACCGCTAGATATTGACATATATTCCCGATGGACAATAGTGATTCAAAGAAAGAAGGTGTTGCTTACACCTATAAAGGCCTAGTCGTGGCAAAACCACTGATAAAAATTAGCGGAATATAAGGAGTGATCGATGTAACAGCCAACTTGAAAATCAGAGTGCTGAGTGTATTCAGCTGATCGAGGTTAGACCATTGAAATAGTGCTAGGAGCTAGGAAGTGGCAGCTGCTGATAATTAGCTCGGGC
>ASZJ01000205.1 GCA_000416275.1 Osedax symbiont Rs1 | reverse complement strand
AAATGACAGAGACTCATTCACTGGTCGCTATGTTCGAATGAAAAGAAATTGCGCTAAATACCGAATACGCATAAACGGCAAGGCAGAGATGCTATGTGCCTTGCCGTTATATCAACAGAACGTAAAGGGAATACCGATCAATGGATGAAACAAAGCAACAGGCAGGTAAATATGTTCATGCGTTGGCCTAGCGGTTTCGAAGAATCGTATAAGTACGCTGTAATTTCTTATTGATCACTACGCTATTACTGCATACTTGGCTACCAACAGAGTATGACACTCAATCTAAAAAACTCTGTAAAAGCATAGTGATTGACGTTAAAATAGAATGCTGGTATCGAGAACATTATCCGGGTTAAATAATTTTTACATGGGAAAAAAATGAAAATTGTCGTTATTAGTCTTAAAGACTCTAAAGAGAGAAGGGTATCAGTCGAAAAGATGTTTTCGGATATAGATATTGCTTTTAGCTTCTTTGACGCGATAAATATATCATCACAGCAGGCTAATTCTCAGGTTAACTACGATTATAAAAAAACATTAAAAACAAAAGGTTACAAACTCACTAATCCAGAAATAGGATGTTTTGAAAGTCACAGGAAAGTCTGGCAGCTGTGTGTTAAATTAAATGAACCAATTTTGGTTTTTGAAGATAACTTTGAAGTTTGTTGTCGCTTAGATCCATATATTCAATTCGCGTTAAATAATATTGATTTTTTAGGTGTTATTAAGTTCAGTTCAATTTTTACATCTGTAAAATTCACTGAATTGATAGCAATTAATACAAAAACTAAACTTGTAAAGTACAATAAAAAATCTAGTGGAACATCTTGCTATATGATTTCACCCAAAGTTGCGGAGCATTTTTTATGTATGTCAAAAAAATATTACTTACCCGTTGATGATTTTATGGAAATGGAGTTCTATACAAAAACTCCGTTGTTTTCTTTTTACCCCAATGTAATTAATCGTAGTTCAACTAAATCAACAATAGGCCAGAGAAAAGTCAAACAAAGAGCTAGATTTCAAGATAAAATTTTTATTGAATACAACCGTATCTATTGTCAGCTACTAAAAAAAGTATTCAATATTGCCTTTCGTTATAAAAAATTAGAAGTTATAAATAATGTTAAAATTTAGGATACCAGAGTGATTCAAACATCTATTAAAAATCATGTAATTGTGAAAATATTTACTTTACTTCCTTTATTTTGGGCTTTTTCTGGATTGTTTTATAGCAGCAGTGGAAAAAAGCAAATCGGCATTTTAATGTTATTATCTATAGTGTTAATGATATATACATACGGCGTTACCCAAGCAATTGCTAATATTAAAGAAAATAAAGTTCTTTGGATTCTACTGTTCTCATTACTTTATAGCTTTTGTATATTTACACTATACGATTATAATTTTGGTCAATTTCGCTCCTTATTCTTTTCAATGTTATTTCTTATTTTCGTGCCGAAACAGATACTCACTAAAAAGTTACTGTATGCAGTTATTCTTTTTGGTGCCTTTTTTGTTATCAGTTATGCCCTTTGGTTCACATTTGTACAAGGGATGGGGCGGTCATGGCCGGTGAATGTCATTCCCTTTTCTACATTCTCGTCAATAATTGCAATTTTTTCGTTCATTTTATTTTTCTATGAAGAGAAAAAGCTGTTTAAATGCATATTATTAATTAGTTTTTTACTCTCTATTTGCTCAGTGGCAATTGGCCAAAGTCGGGGAGTGTGGCTCGCTTTGATGATAACTATGCTACTAGCCTTTGTTTATTTACACCACTTAAAAAAAATCAATTATAAGTCAATTTTTGTGCTGTTGATCGTAGTTGGATTGGCCCTTATTGCAGCTTATCCGAAAATAGATCAAAGAGTGACAAATACTATTCATGAATACAATGTGATTAAAAGCGGTGTATACAGTACATCAATTGGGTTGAGGATTAAAATGTGGTCTGTAGGATTTGAGCTATCAAAAATATCACCAATTTTGGGCTTACGCGATGATCATCTCGTTGAGTTTAATAAAAAATATAAGCACACTACCGATCCAGATATGCTAGCTATGACAACTTATACCCCACCTCATTATCATATGGAAATGCTAAACACTTTTGTGAAGTCTGGAATAGTTGGGCTCTTTATTTTTTTACTTCCTCTATTCTATGTAGTCTATAATTTCATTAGCCATAAAAATTTAGGCTCAAGCTTATTACTCGCTATGATGTCAATTTATTTGATAGCGGGGTTAACTGACATACCAATGACTCATGGAAATCATATGATTTTCTTTTGGTTATTACTATACTATTTAACAAATAACGGATTCAGGTTATACAAAAAATACTTAGGCCTGAATTAATAAATCTAGAACCCAAGCACTAAAATAGCTGCTTGAGTTCTGGGATTAGCGATGAGATCTAAATGGCTTGAGTGGCAGCGGTTAACCACTGCTTCTCAGGTTCCTCTAAGAGAGGGCACAGTTGTTCAGCGACTCTTACATGGTAGGTATTTAACCAGCTTCGCTCTTCATTGGAGAGTAGTTCTAGGATAATAGGTTTGGTGGCTATCGGCGCTAGAGTCATGGTTTCGAAACCGTAGAAAATTCCAAATTGATTCTCTGTGATAGCGACCACTTTTAGGATGTTTTCGATTCTAATTCCGTACTCCCCCTCTCGATAGACACCCGGTTCAACGGTAATGGTCATGCCAGGTACCAGTGGCTCAGTATCTTTAAGGGACTGGGACAGATTTTGTGGGCCCTCGTGCACGTTTAAACATATACCCACCCCATGACCAGTGCCGCATTTATAATCGACGCATTGCTGCCAAATAGCACCGCGTGCCATGATATCGAGCTGACAGCCAGCGGTGCCTTTCATAAATTTGGTCTGCGTTAAACGAATCATGCCTTTTAAGACGAGTGTGTAATCAATTTTTTGCTGTTCCGTCAGCTCGCCAAATGCAAAGGTGCGGGTGATGTCGGTGGTGCCTCCCAAGTACTGTCCGCCTGAATCGAGTAAAAATAAGCTCTCGGTGCCAATCACTTTATTGGATTCTTCGGTGGCACTGTAGTGCATGATGGCGCCGTGCTCTGCGTAGCCGGCAATGGTGCTAAAGCTGTCACTGACGTAGTTAGGTAGCTGTTTGCGGAAGCTGCGCAATTTATATTCAGCGCTGAGCTCGGTCACTTGTCCGGTTGCTATGTTTTCATTTAACCAATACATAAACTGTACAACGGCCCCGCCATCCAACTTGAGTGCTTGTTGCATCTGGCTAAGTTCGGTCGAGTTTTTAATGATTTTACCTTGTGCCGCGTAGGTGTTCCCCTGCAGAGTGGTCGTGCTGGAAGGGATTTGACTGGCCAGTAAACTACTGCAGGATATAGGGCAATATTTAATATTATCAGCGCTGGATAAACTGCTGAAAAAGGTGGCTATTTGCTGGTAATCTAAGCAACTTACGCCACTGCTTTGCAGGGTCTGCCGCACTTCTTTGGGTAATTTTTGCGGATCGATAAAGAGTACCGCTGTGGTGCTGCTGACAAAAGCGTAGGCTTCAGACGCTGGAAAAAATTTAGAGTCTGCGCCGCGAATATTCATTAGCCACATAACATCATCAATGGCGGATATCAGCACTTGTGCGACTTTATCTTCTTGCATAGATTGGCGAATCACGGCGAGTTTTTGCGCGGTGGTGCGGCCCGCATATTGAACATCGTGATTGAATACTGGAGCTTGAGGACGAGCGGGCCTATCGTGCCAAATGTCTGCGATTAAATCTTCGGTTAATACTAACTCGATGTTTTTTGCGGCGAAGGCCTGTTTGAATTCTACGTACAATTTATGGTTAATGGTCCGACCATCAACGCCTACTCTAGCATTTTCGGCTAATGTTTCGGCTAAATGTTCTGGGATAGTGGGAGTGGTGGCGATTCTTGTTTTGAATAACTCTATTCCCGTCCCTTCAAGCTGTTCAACCGCCTGTATAAAATAGCGGCCATCTGTCCACAGCCCGCCACTATCAGCGGTGATCACTACATCTCCAGCTGATCCGGTAAAGCCGCTCAGCCATTTGCGCGCGAGCCAATGATCTGCTGAATACTCACTGTGATGGGGGTCGGCATTGGTGACTAGGTAAGCGCTAAATTGATGCTGGTGCATTTTACTGCGTAATTTAGCTAGGCGTGCAAGTGTCTCGGGTAGAGAATCGTTCATTAGATTATTCCAAGGGTATGATGAATCAAAGTAAGAATCTGCCACGGAGCAAGTGTCTTGACGATGTTGCGTGACAACATCGGGCTCAGCGGGTTAGATCATGGTAAAATTTCAGCTTATTTAAAGCTGTACATTGTTACAGAAAATTTGGTGGCTAATGTCTCCTGAAAATTGTGGGTCTATGTTAGCACAGTGCTCGCTGACTTCAGGGCAGCGCGTTCTAAATACACAGCCACTAGGAGGATTCATTGGCGAGGGCAGATCACCTAACAGCAATTGCACTTTTCTGTTCCTCGATGCCACTGGGTCTGCAATCGGTACTGCAGATAACAAGGCTTTTGTGTAGGGATGAGTTGCCTGATCGAACACCGCCTGATAAGTGCCGCTCTCCATTTGCTTACCCAAATACATCACCATCACTCGATCGCTGATATGTCTGACCACGCTCAAGTCATGGGCGATCATCACCAGTGCCAAATTCATTTCTCGTTGTACATCTTTTAGCAAGTTGATTACTTGGGCTTGGATGGAGACGTCTAAAGCGCTGACTGGCTCGTCACAAATGATAAGTTGAGGTTTTAAAATGAGTGCTCTGGCAATGCCGACACGCTGGCACTGGCCGCCGGAAAACTCGTGTGGATAGCGGTTGCGATGCGATGCTGACAAGCCAACTCGGTTCATCATCTGTATTACTTGAGCTTCAATTTCTTTGCGGCTCAACTGTGCTTCGTGAGTGTAGAGTGGCTCTGCTATACATTCAGCAACGGTCATTCGCGGGTTGAGACAGGCGGCTGGATCTTGAAAGATCATTTGAAAATTACGCCGCTGGGCGATCAGCTGTTTTCTGCTAAAGGCCAGCATGTCTTCGCCGCACCATTGCAAAGTGCCACCGGTAGGTTCTATCAAGCGCAGCAGCGCTCGGGCCAAGGTAGATTTACCGCAACCTGACTCACCGACGACCCCGAGAGTTTCACCTTGATAGACTTCGAGATCGATACCATCGACAGCCTTTACCAGTTGCTTTGGCTGACCAAATAGCCAGGAATTTCCAACCGGGAAGTGTACTTTGAGATCTCTGGCCTTGAGTAATAATTTAGCTGAGTTCATGCTTTAGCCTCCTGGGGATGAAAATTGACAAATTCATTGTGGTGACAGGCGATCGTCCGGTTGCCGGCAAAAGGTGCAGCCGTTGGCATCTGTTCCGCACAGCTCTGATCGGCTATCTGACAACGAGGTTCGAATGGGCAGCCTCGAGGTGCAAACAGAGCGCTGGGAGGATTGCCGGGAATGGTTAATAACTTATCTACATCGTTGGTGATCGATGGGATAGCGCTTAATAATCCCTGAGTATAAGGGTGGGCTGGTTGGGCAAATAGGTCGAGCACATTCGCCTCCTCCATTTTTCTGCCGCCGTACATCACCAGCACTCGATCACAGACTTGTGCCACCACTCCCATGTCGTGGGTAATTAATAAAATAGCGGTATTAAACTCTTGTTGTAACTCTTTTAGCAGCATTAAAATTTGTGCTTGGACTGTCACATCTAACGCGGTGGTCGGCTCGTCGGCAATCAGCAACTGCGGTTTGCACAAGAGCGTCATCGCAATCATCACCCGTTGTCGCATCCCCCCTGAGAGCTCGTGGGGGTATTGTTTCATGCGCTGTACTGCTGAAGGAATACGCACCGCATCCAGCATCGCGATCGATTGTATGGTCGCTTCTTTTTTGCTGAGCCCTTTGTGTTTTTGCAGGACTTCGGTGAGCTGTATGCCTATTTTCAAAAAGGGGTTCAGAGAGTTCATTGGGTCTTGGAAAATCATGCCAATCTTTGATGCTCTGACCGTGTTGAGTTGTCTGTTGGTCATGGTCAATAAATTCTGACCTTGAAAGATAGCTTCACCGCTAATCACGCCGTTGTCCGCGATCAGGCCCATTAGGGCAAACACCGATTGGCTTTTTCCGGAACCTGACTCGCCGACGATGCCTAAGGTCTCACCGGCATTGATGCTATAGGATAAGTCAGAGACTGCATGCACTAAACCATCGTCGGTTTTGAAGCGCACATTCATATTATTTAAGGTTAAAATGCTCATAATAACTCCTTATCGTCTCGGTTAGCGGTCTTTTGGATCTAGCGCATCACGTAAGCCATCGCCGATAAAGTTAAAGCAAAATAACGTAGTGACTAAAAATAGAGACGGGAAGGCCAGCTGCCATATCGCCACGTCCAAGGTTTTAGCCCCCGAGGAAATTAACACCCCCCAACTGGTATCGGGTGGTTGTACCCCAAGACCTAAAAAGCTCAGAAATGATTCAAACATAATAAATCCCGGTACCATTAAAGAGGCGTACACCATCACAATACCTAGTACATTGGGAATAATATGCCGCAACACAATTTTCCAGTGTGAAACCCCAATTGAGTGTGCCGCTTCAATAAATTCACGATTTTTAAGGCTGAAGGTAACACCGCGCACCACCCTTGCTATACCTAGCCAAGAGACCATGCCAATTACAATAAAAATCAGGTAGATGTTATTGCCGAACAAGGTGACAAATAATATCACCATGAACATGAAGGGAATTGAGTCTAGTACTTCGACAATTCGCATCATCACGTTGTCCAAAGTGCCACCGACAAAGCCGGAGATGCTGCCCCATAAGCAGCCGATAATCACCGCGACGACCGCTCCCATAAAGCCAACTAAAATCGATAGCCTACCGCCGACCATAGTGCGGGCAAATAGATCTTGCCCCAGGTCATCGGTGCCAAAATAATGGCCGCTGGCAATCGATGGCCTGCCCAGCTCATAGGGGTCCATTAGTACCGCCCAATCAATTTCATCGTGACCAAATTGTGACAGCATCGGTCCAAAAACTAAGCACAGTACTATAAATCCCAGCACATACACCGAGGTCATCGCCGCTCTATTTTTCTTAAATCGCAGCCATGCTGCCTGCCATAAGCTCCGGCCCTGCACTTCATCTTCAAGTGACTGGGAAACCGCCGTCGCCAGATTTTTTTCGTTCAATTTTGCTGAAAACATAGCAGGCCCCTTAAAGACGTATACGTGGATCGACTAATGCATACAACAAATCGACAATTAGGTTGAAAAGAATCGTTAAGGTGGCAACGATTAAGGTAATACCCATCACTAAACCGTAGTCTCGGTTGAGCGCACCAGAGACGAAGTGCTGTCCCATACCGCCGGTACCAAAGAAAATATCGATAATTACCGAGCCGGTAATCACCGATACAAAACTTGGCCCCAACATGGCAATAATTGGAATAAGCGAGGGGCGCATCGCGTGTCGCGCTAATATATAGGCTGTAGATAAACCCTTCGCCCGTGCAGTGCGAATATAGGGCTGATTTAAAGTTTCAATCATCGCGCCGCGCATCACTCGGGCAATAGAGGCCACCGAGGCGATGGCGATACTGGCTACCGGCAAGATAAGGTAGGAGATTTTTCCGCCCTCCCAGCCTCCCGCTGGCAGCCAGCCTAAGTGAATAGAAAAGATCGTCACTAGAATAGGGGCGAGCACAAAGGCGGGAATTACCACCCCGGTCATCGACAGTGACATCAAAATGTAGTCTATTTTAGTATTTCGATTGAGGGCGGCAATCGTGCCTAATAGCATTCCTGAAGGAACCGCGATCGCAAAAGACAGCGCGCCTAATACCGCGGATACCGGCCATGCCTGCGCTACCAATTGAGTCACGGTAAAATCTTGGTAGACGAAACTGGGGCCTAAATCGCCCTGCACAAAGTTGCTGATGTAAATATAAAACTGTACAAAAAATGGCTCATTAAGAAAAAACTTCGCCTCAATATTGGCCCTGACAATTTCGGGCATCGGCCGCTCCATGTCAAAGGGGCCACCTGGGGCGATATGCATCAACCAAAAGGAAATTAAGGCGATGACTAACAGGGTCGGAATAGCCACCACATAGCACAAGCTCTTGATTATACAGCGGTTAGAAAAATCTTAGCTGAACCTACTGGTACAGCTAAGATTTTTAAATTCCACTGTAAACCAATATCTTACACTCTGTATTCACATTTAAGTCACGGATTCAGGTTCATGATAAGAGCTGTGTGTCATTACTCGGTCTAATAACAACATAGACCGCCTTTCTAACAACAAGATAACATTGCAGTAAAAAGCGGACCTCTAGCGACCTCTAAACAAATCCCGCGTCTTCTCTGTACGAGGGGCATCTGTGACAAGTTTAGAAGGCTCCTTGCAGCCGGCAATACAGGCTGGCAAGGATTAGCTGGAACAGCGGTGTTATTTACTTGGCTTTAATGTAAATATTTTTACGGTAGAACGAGTTTTCCGGGTTAGTAAGTTCATAACCACCCACGGTTGGGTGCAGCAAGTATTTATCGGCACCGTTGCGGTAGATAGGTAGGAAAGCCATATCTTCGACTAACTGTTGCTCAGCCGAATTGTATGCTGCAGAGGGGTCGGCCATGGTTTTAGCCGCTTTCATATGCTGGTCATAATTGGCATTGCTATAGAAAGATCTATTGTAAGCCGCGCCAGAGACAAATAAATCTAACCAAGTAGAGGCCTCATTATAATCGGCAGTCCAGCCACCACGGTGAATGTTGCCGGGATTTTTGTTACCGTAAAAAACCTTAGGTTCCTGTTGCTTAATGTCGATTTGCGCGCCTAGAGTTTGTTTCCACATGCCCGCCATAGCGGTGGCCATTTTCACATCAGTGGCAAAGGTCGGTGTGGTAAAGGTCAATTTTAGCGGGTTGTCTTTACCGTAACCTGCCGCAGCGATAAGCGCTTTAGCCTTGGCGTTACGCTCTTTTTGGGTCCACTGTGAAAACTCGGGCTTAAAGCTCTTAAAACCATCGGTCTGTGGTGGAACAAGGGTGAACATCGGTACTTGACCGCCTTTTAAAATGGCCTTAGTAATAATGTTTCTATCCAGCGCGTAAGCTAGCGCCTTACGTACTCTGATATCTTTGGTCGGGCCTTTAGCCATGTTTAAATAGTTGAAGGTAGAGCCTAGAGAGGCGCTTCTATCGGCCACCATTGCTGAGTGGCTTTTAAGTAATTTGGCTTTTTGTGCCGCGGGAATCACTCTTAACTCTGCAATTTCACCAGCTAGGAAACGGTTTAAGCTGACGTTAGCGTCGCCGATCGGCAACCAGGTAATTTTATTCAGTACTACATTGGATGCATCCCAGTATTTACTGTTTTTTTGCATCACTAGCTTTTCATTGACTTTCCAGTCACTGACGGTGAACGCGCCGTTGCTGACAATGTTATCGGGCTGAGTCCAGCTAGTGCCATGTTTTTCTACAGTAGCCTGGTGGACGGGAGCTAAAACGGGATGGGAGAGTAATTTAACAAAATAGGGAACCGGTGCATCGAGGGTGACTTCAAAAGTATAGTCATCTACCGCGCGTACCCCAAGTGTAGAGATTGGCTGGTCACCTTTCATAATTGCAGCGGAATTTTTAATACCGGGAATTGCCACAAACCAAGAGTAGGGAGATGCAGTTGCAGGATCGATTAATCGCTGCCAGCTGTAGACAAAATCTTTGGCGGTTAAAGGCTCGCCATTAGACCAATTAGATTTACGCAGTTTAAACGTGTAAATCGTGTTGTCAGCGTTGGCGCTCCAACTCAGCGCGATACCTGGAATAGTACGACCTGCTTTGTCTTGTAGAGTAAGGCCTTCGAAAAGGTCTCTGCCTAAATTGAAAGCAGGCTCCGCACCTTGCTTAGCAGGGTCGATAGAAGTAACTTCCGAATCGTTGTTCAGCACAATTTCTTGCTTTTCAGCGAGTACTGTACCGGCGGGAACCGGATTCGCGTAAGCATTTAAGCTAGCCGATAGAATTGCTGTCCCAAGAAGTGCCCTGTTAAAATTCATGAAATGCCTCATTTTAGTGTGTTTTTTTAGTTATTTAAAACGAAGTTGAAATGTATTACGTATACAACTTGAATACAATACATTTCATATAATATTGATAACGACAAAAACATGTCTAATATGCCAATTTTCCTTAAAAATCTGGAAAAACAGATGAACTGACGAGTATATGAAGTCATATAGATAAAAATAATAAATAGATTATCGAAAATAACCACCATTAAAGCGAGCATCTATTTAAACTAATGGCGTAAAATCTAAATTTATAGTTCAAGCATGTATCTCATATATAGCGTTTTTTGGCGCAAAATGCAGACATGTTTCTAGGATTTTAACCATAAATAGCTCTCGAGAGAGAGTAAGACTATTTGAGTGAAATTTTGTGGTCATTTGCGGAGAAACAAATGATCGTCAATACTTATTTTATGTAGGCCTGGAGTGTGTGGGGCTAGTTCATAGGTTCTGTCAGAGAGTAGTATTAGCAGATCAGCACGTTGATCGTTTAATACCGGCTTAGTGCCAGGTAGAAGTTTTTGGTTAGCGCTAATCTTGTAATGAAAATGCTGTGACGTTTGCTTTAGTATATTAATGGACAGCATATTTTAACAAAATAGAGGATATCCAAAGAGACACATTCGCCAAAAGTAAACATTAATGTTAATAGTTACCATTTAGATTTACTTAAAATGATGCTTCTTATATGATTGGATCTTTATTTTCAATAAGGATGCATAAAGTGCTGAGCTTAAATTTTTCGTTAGTCAAAAAACTAATAGTGCCATGTCTATTTGGTATGTCGTGCAGCCTCGCTGCACAAAACATTGAAGTAACGGACATTGCCGGTAGAACGGTCAGTTTAGATCCGGATAAGATTAAGAAAATAGTCTTAGGTGAAGGGCGTTTGACTTACAGCTTGGCACTGTTAGACAAAGAAAACCCTCTGGGAAGAGTGGTTGGTTGGAAAGATGATCTAATCAAATACGACCCCGATGCATACCGTAAATACTTAGCGGCATTTCCAGCCATAAAAGATATTGAAAATCTTGGCAGCCCCTACGCTGGCGACTTTAGCTTAGAAAAAATTATTACGTTAAATACCGATTTGTTTATTCTGAATTTGGGTAACTTACTTAAAGCTCAAGAGAGTGGCCTATTAGTAAAATTAGAAAAAGCCGGGATCAAAGTAATCTTCGTTGATTTTCGTCAAAGACCTACGCAAAACACCATTCCCAGCCTACTTATGCTAGGTAAAGTACTAGGCAAAGAAGCTAACGCCAATAAATTTGTCGATTACTATGTTAATCAAATGCGCAAGGTCAGCGCAGTGGTACTGCAGAAAAAAGCCGAGGATAGACCGATTGTATTTATCGAAAAAGCCGCAGGATTTAATCCAGATAAATGCTGTAGTACTTTTGGTGCCGCTAACTTAGGTCGCTTGGTTGATGAAGCAGGTGGTATTAACTGGGGTAGTAGAAAATTCCCCGGCTTTAGCGGTAAAGTTAATCCAGAGGCTATCTTTACTGAAAAGTTAGATTACATTATTGGCACCGGTGCTAACTGGGCGGAAGCTAAGCCAAATACCGCAGCGGTATTGTTTGGTTATGAAGCCACTCAAGAGCAAGCTCAACTACGTTTAAAAGCATTGTCTGAGCGTAAAGGTTGGCCTGAGCTAGAAGCGGTGAAAAGCAAGCACTTCTATTCTATCTATCACCAGTTCTATAACAGTCCCTACCATTTTATCGCCCTGCAAACATTTGCTAAGTGGTTCTATCCTGAAGACTTTAAAGATCTTGATCCAAATGCAAACTTTAAAGAACTGCACGATAAATTCCTACCGATTGACCTAAGTGGGGTCTTTTGGCAGAAGTTGAAGTAACTAGTCTTACCCATCAACAGCAGTGTGTGAGAACAGACACTGTTGATGGTGTTTTCCCCGTCCACCGCAAGTGACAGCCTAGATTGTACTGATTCAAAGTGAGCATTTAAATCATATTCAAATGTCGATTTTCAGTAGCATCTAGTTTACATGTCTAAATAGGCTCGCGACGGTCATCTTTTTTACAGAATTTTTAATTCCTCAATCCGTGATTTCAGGATGGTTGCAGCGCTGATGCTAAGCACCCTATCCAAGTCACTGATGCAGGTAATAGTCAACGATCTCAGGTAAATGTTTGTGGATAGAATTAGTGAAAGTAAGCAAGACTTAGTCAGAAATCCCAGCGAGTTTGCGGAGACGACAGTGATTCGTTTTCAAAAAAGAATTGCTAGAAAGCTGCAATTGCTTGCACTTATTTCGATTCTATTACTGATTAGTGCCGTGGTCGATATTTCGATTGGGCCAGGTAATTTTTCCCTGGCTACTATCTTTGAAGTCTTGCTAGATAAAGCGGCACACGGGGTAAAGCTCGAAGTGATTATCTGGGATTATAGAATGCCAGTCGCGATCACTGCAGTGATTGTGGGGGCGATGCTCGGAGTGGCAGGTGCCTTGATGCAAACGCTATTAAACAACCCATTGGCAGAGCCTTTTACCTTAGGTGTTTCATCGGCCGCTAGTTTTGGGGCGGCGCTGGCGATAGTAACCGGAATTGGATTAGTGCCAAATGTCGGCTCTTTTCTAGTCACCTTAAACGCCTTTTTCTTTGCGCTGGGCACTTGTGTGCTGCTGCTTGGGCTGATGCGTTATAAGCATATTGGCACACAGTCAATTGTGTTGTTTGGCATCGCTATATTTTTTGCCTTTAATGCGATGCTAGCCATGATGGAATACTCGGCGTCAGAAACCCAGCTACAGCGAATTATATTTTGGATGATGGGCTCATTAGGCCGCGCCAGCTGGATGCAAATTGGCTGGGGATTGGCGCTGCTGGTTGTGGTGTTGCCATTTTGTATGTCTAGAACTTGGCGATTGACCGCACTGCGACTCGGCGAGGAAAGTGCGATGAGTATGGGAGTCGATATTAGCCGCTTGAGGGTTGAAATCCTGATTTGCATTTCACTGCTCGCGGCGACAGCGGTTGCTTTTGTCGGGGCGATTGGCTTCGTTGGTTTGGTCGGGCCGCACATCGCCCGTCTGTTAGTCGGTGAAGACCAGCGCTATTTTATTCCCTTGTCAGCTTTACTAGGTGCGCTGATGTTAAGCCTGACATCTATTGTTAGCAAGACTTTAACGCCGGGGATTATTTACCCGATAGGGATTATTACCGCATTAATCGGGGTGCCGGTTTTCCTAACGATTATCATTAAACATTCTAAGGAGCGTGGAGTATGAGTTTATCAGTAACCAATTTATCGGTTAATTACGGCGCGCATAATGTCTTAGAACAGTTGCAGTTCAAAAGCTTAACAGCGGGTACTGTTACCGGCTTGTTGGGCCCAAATGCGGCGGGTAAGTCGACGTTATTTAAAGCCATCGCAGGATTGGTTGATAGCAGTGGCGAGATCAGTTTAAACGCTGAAAATATTGGCAGTTACAGTAAAAAAATACGGGCGAAGAAAATTGCCTATCTACCGCAGTCATTCCATTCAAGCTTAGCTTTGAGTGTCTTTGAATCGATATTGCTCTCGCTGAAACAGCAATCTGGTTGGCGAGTGAGCAGCACGGATTTAAACAAGGTCGGAGATATACTGTCGCTGCTAAATATTTCCAGTTTAGCCGATAAAGATATTTTTGAGCTCAGCGGTGGACAAAAGCAGCTGGTGGCTATGGCGCGAATTTTGATTGTCGAACCGCAAGTGATTCTATTAGATGAGCCGACCAGTGCCTTAGATTTACACCACCAACTGGCGATTCTAAGTTTAGTGAAAAAACTCACGGTTGAACGCAATTTGATCACCGTGGCGGCTTTACATGATGTTAATCTCGCGGCTAAGTACTGCGATCAATTGATGATCTTAAACCATGGCACTATTCAAGCGCAGGGCAAACCCAGTGAAGTACTGTCGCAATCGCTACTCGGTGAAACTTACCAAGTCTGGACCAATCTGGAATGCACTAGTAAAGGGCAGCTGTATGTCGAAGCTGAGCTGATAGAAGATAGATTGGCGACTGCCGGTTAACATTGGGCCCTTAGCTTTGTATAAAGTGGGCCTTATCTAAGCGCAAGTTATAGACTAGTCTCGAATATTGATTTTGCAACAGTGAGCATTCACTGTCTTTATTGGTATTGAGATGAATAAACAAAATAGTGTTGAATTGCCAAGTGTCTGCCCTCTAGATTGTCCCGATACCTGCAGCTTAAAAGTGAGCGTGCGGGATCATAAAATTATTAAAATTCGCGGCTCAACAGCAAATCCCTTCACCGGAGGTAGTATTTGCAAAAAAGTGGCAAAATACTACCCTGAATTTGTACATGGAAAAGACCGTTTAACTCACCCATTACTGCGTACCGGACCTCGGGGCAGCGGTGAGTACCGCAAGGTTAGTTGGGATGAAGCCTTAGAGGCAGTGCATGCAGGCTTGCAGCAGGCGATTGATCGGCATGGTGGACAGAGCATTTTGCCACTTAACTACGCTGGCCCGCATGGCAAACTGGCGGGTGGCTCGATAGATAAACGCTTTTTCTACCGCATTGGAGCCACTGAATTAAATCGTGCTCCGCTGTGTGGCGGGGTTCGGTCTCTGGCGTATCGCTCGATGTTTGGTAGTGCTCAGGGCATGCCTCCGCAACAAGTGGAGTTTTCAGATTTAATAATAATTTGGGGCTCTAATGTAACCGTCTCCAATCTACATTTAATGCGCAGTATTGACAGTGCCCGTAAAAAAGGCGCCAAGTTAATTGTCATAGACCCCCGTAAAACTCCAATAGCCAAAAAAGCCGACTTATATTTACAAGTCACGCCGGGAACTGACGTCTGTTTAGCGTTGAAGCTGGCGGCTACCTTAGTCAAAGAAAAAGTCATCGACAGACAAAAAATTCGCGCTAAAGTTTATGGTTTGGATAAATTCCTCAAGCATGCCGAGCAGTATTTAGAAAGCCCGGTGCAGCAGTTATGTGGCATTGAGCAACAGCAATTTACTCAATTAGTCGACTATTGTCGTGAGACTAACCGACTAGCCTTAAGTACCGGGGTGGGGCTAGAGCGAACTCGCAACGGTGGCGCCGCGATTAGGGCCGCCCAAGTACTGCCGGTTTTACTGGGAAATATTGGTGAGCAAGGTCAAGGCATTCTCGGCAGTTACAGCGCCGCATTTGCTGCTAAGCCACTTGCACAGCCAGCGGACTTGACGACGACCAGTGCGCGCCGAGTCTTTAATATTGTCGATGTCGCCAATCATCTGCTCGATCGCGAGATGGAATGTCCGATTAGCGCAGTGTTTATCTATAACCACAACCCGATTGCCACGCACCCCGAGCAGAATAAAATGCGTCGAGCACTGGCGCAATCAGCCCTATTTATCGTCGGCTGTGAGGTGCAGATGACTGACAGCATGCAGTACGCCGATGTGATTTTACCGGCCGCCACTCACTTTGAGCATCAAGATATTTTTTCAGCTTACGGGCACGGCTATTTGCAAAGGGCAGACGCAGTGATTCCCAGTGTGGGAGAAAGCCTTTCAAATATGGAAATATTTAGAAGGTTGGCCAGTAAATTCGGCTTTACGGATCCGGCCTTTACCGATAGTGATCAAGCCTTGGTAGATCAAGCTTTTGCTTTAAATAAGCGGCAACACGGCGTCGACAAAGCATCTGAACTCAGTGCCAATCAAGTCATAAAAATGCAGCAAGTGGAGCGCTTATGGCTGTCGGAGTCATCGCTAGATACGCCCTCAGGATTAATTGAATTGTATTCCAAATCGCTGCAAGAAGCTTTTGGATATGGTCTACCTAGCTATCAATCGATGGTCAAAACTGCGCAATACACGTTAATCAGCCCCGCTTCAGATAAGCGAATTAATGCCACCTTTGGCGGCAGTACAGCGCAGGTCAGTGAGTTGTTAGAGATTAATCCGGCAGATGCGCAAAAATTACAGATTAAAGATGCGCAAGCAGTCATCGTGAGTAATCAGCTCGGTGAAGTGCAGTTAATCGCCAAAGTGACGGATGCAGTGGCTGTAGGAGTGGTCTGTTGCGAAAAAGGCGCATGGTGTAAAAGTAGTAGCACAGGGCAGACAGTGAATGCACTAATCAGCAATACCAGTAAAACCGATATCGGTGATGGTGCTGCTTTCTATGATACCTTCGTCAGTATTCGAAAACTCAACTAAGCGCAGCGCAAAAGGATTAAGGAGCGCAGCTAAAAATCGTGCGCTGCTTAAACGGTTTTAGCGCCAGCCATATTGTTTATAAGTAGTCGCTGAATCCGTGACTTCAAAGTGAATCAAGAGCTTGCGCTATGTGGTGCAGTGAAGTCACTTCAAGTAGTGATAAAAGGCAAAGATTGAGCAGGCTAGTGTCGTATCTTACATTTGCGTTGCAAAATAGCTGATAATTTCAGCTTCGGTCATTTCTTTGGTTTGATTGGCTAGGCAGTAATAATCGGGGCGTTTATCAATAAAATACTGCATATCCATCACCAGCCCTTGAATACTCGAGAAGATCCCCACCGGCATATTATAAGCATTGGTTTTTAGTAGTCTATAGTACAAATGCGTGCCGCAGTTTTTACAAAACGCGCGCGAGGCCCAAGCGGAAGATTGATATTCTTGGATGTTTTCTGCGCCTTCAAATTCCACTTCAGTACCGCATTGCACAGCAAAGAATGGGCCTCCACCCCACTGTCTACATGTATCGCAATGGCATACTGTAAATTTTGGATTAATCTGGTTAGCGGTGATCTTTACCTGACCGCACAGACAGTTTCCCCGGCTAGATGTATCGGTATTCATACGCTGCTCCTAAATATTGATAATTACTGATTGAATGAGTGTCTGCAAAGTAGCCACTCGTTATGTGCAGTGGCAATTATAGCTAGCAGCTACTGACAGCTAGTGTCAGTAGACATCAGAACATTAGCTATTTATCGCACAAAGTTAGTCAGCATAAAATGTCTGCTGCTGGCTTACAAGCGGTGTTTGAACTCAGTATTTAAGTATGTGGCGGAGATTTTTGAGTAGCTAAAAGCGAAAAATTATAGCGATAGCTGTCAATATCCTGAATCCGTGACTTCGAAGTGAATACAGAGCTGGCGCAGTGAAGTCTGATTGAGGAATATATATAGGCATCGCAAGAAACGGGTCGCCGATAAGATTGACGGTACTGTAAATTAACGCTTTGCAGCTTAGGCTTAACTTGCACGCTGTTAAGTCCCGTTCATAGCTTCCATAAAGGAGTTTTACTTTTGTTAC
This sequence comes from Osedax symbiont Rs1, assembly GCA_000416275.1. Classification (GTDB taxonomy): domain Bacteria; phylum Pseudomonadota; class Gammaproteobacteria; order Pseudomonadales; family Balneatricaceae; genus Rs1. The sequence continues at coordinate 7,951 of ASZJ01000205.1, read as the reverse complement.
ACACTGTCGTAGCACTGATCATCTTTCTCTTTCCGCTGGCCTACAGCCCGGGCCCCGGCAATATGTTTTTCGCCGACCATGCCAGCCAATATCGGCTATCATGTCGCCACTTGGCTGGTTACCTTAGTGATTGGGTTCGGGTTTAGTGTGACGATGGCCGATTATCCACATACGTTTCAAGCGCTCAAAACAGGCGGTGCTTTTTATGTGCTGTGGATTGCATGGAGAATACTAAAATCAGGGGCTTTGGCGGGTAGCCAAACAGCTAAATCGACCTCCTTTTTGGATGGCGTACTGCTGCTGGTTCTCAACCCCAAAGCCTATATTATCATCATGTTGATGTTCACCCAGTTTTTACCGAAAATAGACAGTGAAGCGGCTTTTGCCGTGTTACTTATTACCAGCATTTTCACCCTTAATAATTTTCTAGCTTTTGTAGTTTGGAGGCAATTGGCGATAAAATTGCCAGCCGATTTCGAACAAAAAAGGGTGCACAAAGATTGAACCTGCTATTGGCAGCGGTATGGATGTTATTTATATAACACTCAAGCAGTGATTTCTCTGCACTAAATAGCTAAAATTCTTGATTCAGTAGCGGTTAGATAATACTCATTGAAGCTATGGATTTTATACATGGATGGATTTATTTAGTGGATGCAGGCCGTAGCTAAGATGCTTTAATCTCACTGTAAAAAATATGGACGCTCTGTCTTCGCTGGCCAGATAAACGCTTCGCTAGCAACTATTTAAACCTTTGTTTCAATATACTTTAGCGCTGCTACATTACTACTCGACCCTTTTCAGGCAGGTGATGTTTGACCACAGCAGAGAACAGTACCCAGAAATTTTAATCCTTGCTGATAACTCCCTGTGCTAGCGCTAGATTAAAGCAAGTCAAGGCCGTAAACTAGCGCCGTCTGATAGGTTTTTATTCGTGCATGGAAGCTCACTATAAATACACTTACTAAGTACACTCAATACTTTTATGCCGATTAAAATTAATTATTTCTCGTTAAAGCATATCTGCTTCAGCCTGTTGCTTTACGCACAAATTTGCACGGTATCAGCAGCGGCGGTGACGCTAAACACGCTGCAAAAGAGTCAATCTATTAAGTTGTTTACCCCCGATAAAGTGTTGCACTATATTCGCACTAAGCGCGCGGTACCAAGAGTGCTCTTATTTTCATCTTTTGATCGGGCTTGTAAAACCTGTGATGCCGCTAATCGAGCATTTTACCAGCTCAGTAAAAAGCATGCTGCTTTTGAATTTGTCTTCGTTAATACGCATCCCTGGAGGGCCAAGGAGCTGGAGACCAGCTTAGTGTATCGATTAAATAATCACTCTCCGATTACTGTGGTTCTCTATGGCAGTAAAATATTAAGAAGGTTAGCGACTGCTAACTATCAATATATGCCGCGCTATCTCGCGGAAGTGCAAACAATTATAGCTAAAAATCGCCTGCCACTGTATGGCGACAGATTGGGCAAGGGCAAGGTGAATAGCTTGGTTATCACTGATAAATTCGAAACTTTTTTGCATAAGTATTTGCAGAGCAAAGATGATTATAAAGCGCTAGCTATCGCTTTAAATAACCGCAATGGCTGGACTGCTAGTCAAAAAACAGGTTACTTATCCCAGCAAGCAGCTAATTACCAAGCGTTGCAGCAGTGCTCTGCTCGGTGGCGGGCCAAAGGCAACTCTGGGGCGTGCAAGCTCTATATGATGAGCGATCAATACGTTTATAAGCAATCGGCAGCACAGATAAATGCGCGGCTCGCCGCCCTACCGAAATTGGCGACGCGGATCGACAAACATGTATTAAAGTTGCAACAAAAAACCAACCACAAAGCACTGGCATATGCGGTAAATAAAACCGGAAATTGGACTATGAGCATAGTTTCGAACCAAAAAAGCGAACGCCGGGCTAAACAAGCAGTACTTAAAAGCTGTGAAAAGCAAAGATTGCTTAAAAAACTGAATATGCCCTGTATATTATATTTTTTGGATGATAAATTGGTTAGAAACTAACTTTCTATTATCGATAGAGGATCGTTAGCTGCGCTTAGCTATCCACCCTGCTGGGCGCGCAGAGAAATTCGTGCTCTGCGTTAACAGATTTCGCCAGACCACCTGTATTCCTAAGCCATTGCCTTAATCACGAACTTCTCTGTACGCCAGGGGCGTATGTGACTTGTTCAGAAGCTCCTTAGCTGAGGGCCCCTGTCAGTTGGGTGAAACTGGACGAATGGTGCTGGTGGAACCCTCTGTCCAGGATTTAATTATCAGAGATAAGATTGCTCGAGAGGTGATACTGCCTCGCTGGGCGCAGCGCTGTGGTCCGGAATGCGCGGCAAATTGGAATCGAACGGTAGGTAAAGTGTTAAATCTACGCGCTAAAGAATCAATTTCAGGGCAGTAGCCAATCGGTCGCTGCTGCTGAATGAGGTAGGGAAATCAGTCACAGCCAGATTATCTAAAAGTGATCCGGGCATGCCTGATTTTAAAAGCTCTCAACTCGCTAGTCTTGATTGGTTAGCCGCAGGCGCTCTTCTTCAGCGTGACTTCCCGAATAGTATCTACGGCAATAATAAACTCTTCATTAGTCGGTATAACCCACGCTTTCAACTTGCTGTCGGGCGTTGATATTTGCCGGTATTCACAGTTGTCCAGACCTTGGTTATTTGCCAGGGGATCGAATTCAAGACCAATCGCGATTAGTTGCGTACAAATTATCTCGCGAATTTGTGCTGAGTTTTCACCGATACCACCGGTAAAAACAATCGCGTCGACTTTGCCACTGGCCTCGACAAAATAGGCGGCAATGTACTTGCGAATATTACGGCAAAAAATCTCAATCGCTAATTTTGCTCGGCGATCATCGTGCTCGTTAGCTTCGTCGAGTATTTCCCGCATATCCGAAGTCAGTCCGGAAATACCTAATAAACCGGACTGCTTGTTTAATAAATTATCAATTTCGGCAAAATCCATGCCCTCTTTAGAGTGCAAGTAATTGAGGATAGAGGCATCGATATCTCCAGACCTAGTGCCCATCACTAAACCATCTAAAGGTGTGAAGCCCATTGAGGTATCTATAGATTTACCGGCATGAATAGAACAGGCAGAGCAACCGTTGCCTAAGTGTAAAGAAATAATGTTGACTTCTTTGGCCGGTATGTTGTGAATTTTTCGGTACTTGTAGGCAATGTAACGGTGTGAGTTGCCGTGAAACCCGTAGCGTCTTATTTTATAGCGACGATAAAATTGGTAGGGTAGGCCATATAAATAAGCGGCTTCGGATAAGGTAGCATGAAAAGCGGTATCAAAAACGGCCACTTGAGGAATGTCACTGCCGAGCAGCGCAGTAATTGCTTCAATGCCCTTCAAATTCGCCGGGTTGTGCAAAGGGGCCAGTTCCATACACTTCTCGATACCGGAAATGACGGTTTGATCGATCAAAATTGATTTGGCAAAGCGTTCACCGCCATGTACTACCCTATGTCCCACGGCTTGGATATCATCGAAACTCTGAATAGCGTCGATTTCCGCTTGCGGAGAAACTAACCATTGGAGGATAGTGTCGATGGCTATCTGATGGTTCTTAATAGGTTTGTTTTGTCGGGTCTTCTGCTTGCCGCTGACCGTAAAGGTCAGTTGAGCATTACTGCCGATGCTCTCCACCAAACCTTTGGCTAAGTAATGGGCCTGGCACTCGCCTGTCTCGGTTATTACAATATCAATAACTTGAAACTTCAATGAAGAAGAGCCGCTGTTTAACACTAAGATATGCATATAATTTCCTGAAGTTGGATCAAACTAATTGTTGATTAACTGAGCAGTATTCACCTTAAAGCATAGATCAGCATAAATGATAATGGTGAATTAATAGCTGCTTTGGATCATCATACGCTACCTTAGCGGCAGGATGAAAAAAAATAGCCGCTTGGGAAATTTGAAGGTCATAGGTTATAGACTGAAAGCTATCAGTATTTATCTGAGCTGGAAATAATAAATACTAATTCGGCTTGCGCTACCCATAATTAGCCTTTAGTTTATCAATCATACTGCTGCTATTCCGTGCGAAGAAATATTGAATGCTCAGCTTAACCCTCGGCGGCTGAAAAATACTATTCGGCCGTGAGTGTCAGCCGATTTAACGGCCATTGTAAAATCTATCAATTCATTCAGCTCGACGTCATGCAGGCTCCCTGCAGGTCAAATTAAGGAAGGATTCTCAATGAAAATGATCAGAACTCCAGCTAGTTTTCGTGCCAAATCGGCAACATTAACCTTTATCAGTTTGCTCTACTCTCCGTTACTGATGGCGAGCTCTACGGCAATTCTCGAAGGTCAAAGGAGTCATCCGGTAGAGTTTAAAAATGGCATGGTCGCCACCAGTCATGCACTAGCGACTAAAATGGCGCTAGATATTCTGAAAAAAGGCGGTAATGCTATCGATGCCGCGGTGACCGCTGGTTTCGCATTAGCAGTGACTCAGCCGCGCTCCGGTAATGTTGGCGGCGGTGGTTTTATGCTGATTTCATCAGAGAAAGATAATCGAGTGATCGCGATTGATTATCGTGAGAAAGCGCCGCAAGCGGCCTTTGAAAAAATGTTTCAGGATCAGCAGGGCAATGTGCTTAAAAATAGCAGCCGCTTTAGTCATTTATCAGCAGGTGTGCCAGGTACTGTCGCCGGTTTGTTACTGGCCTTAGAGCAATACGGCACCATTACCCGACAACAGGCACTAGCACCGGCTATAAAATTAGCCAAAGAAGGCTTTGTGGTGCCGCTGAGGTTTAGCAACGGATTAAAGCAGCGCCAAGAGCGTCTATCTAAATTTGCATACGGGCGCAGTATTTTTTATAAGCCCGACGGGAGCTTCTATGAAGCCGGCGACTTATTTGTACAACCAGATCTAGCCAAAACCCTGCAGCGTATTTCTGAGCTAGGGGCAAAAGGTTTTTACGAGGGGGAAACCGCCAAGTTAATGATTGCTGACATGCAGAAAAATGCCGGCATCATGACTCTAGAAGATCTAAAAACTTACCAGCCAAAAGTACGAGAGCCGGTCCAAGGTAGTTATCGAGGTTACGATATATTTTCAATGTCTCCTCCCAGCTCGGGTGGGGCGCACGTCGTACAAATATTGAATACTCTAGAGGGCTTTCCGATCGCAAAATTTGGACACAACTCTGCCAAAGCTATTCATGTAATGGCTGAAGCGATGAAACGGGCGTATGCCGATCGCGCAGAATACCTAGGAGATCAAGATTTCGTCAGCGTGCCGTTAACTGGGATAACATCGAAAAAGTATGCCGAATCACTGCGAGCTACCATTGACATGGAAAAAGCCACCGACAGCAAAACCTTACATGCAGGGGACCCGATAGGCTATGAAAGTAATGAGACCACGCATTTTTCGATCGTTGATAAGTACGGCAATGCGGTCTCCAATACATATACCATTAACTTCAGTTATGGATCAGGTATCTCAGTGCCCGGTGCTGGCTTCTTGCTTAACAATGAAATGGATGATTTCAGTGCTAAGCCTGGTGTGGCAAATGCCTATGGTCTACTTGGAGGAGCGGCAAATAAAATTGAACCGCACAAGCGTATGTTGAGTTCGATGTCTCCGACTATCGTCATGAAAGACGGTAAAAATTTTTTAGTTACAGGTAGTCCAGGCGGCTCTCGTATCATCACTACCACCTTACAAGTATTAATCAATGTAATTGATCATGGCATGAACATCCAAGCAGCGGTAAGTGCTCCACGAATTCATCACCAGTGGTTGCCCGATGAAATCAGAGTCGAGCAGGGAATTAGCGCCGATACTATTGAAATACTTAAAACTAAGGGGCACAAGCTAGTGCAAAAATCCGCGATGGGTGCGATTCAAAGTATTCAAGTGATAGACGGTGTGTTTTACGGTGCGGCAGACCCGAGACGCAGCACCTCATCTGCCGATGGCTTTTAATAGTGAGGCCAGGCTATCTGGTCAATATTTATATAAAGCTTCTTTTACACGCGCTACTGTTAGTAAGCTGGATATATGAGCCTAGTAGTGGAGCCGAAAACAGCGGTTAAAAACTGGTTTTCGGCGAATTACAGTGAGTGATTTGAAAAATATGAGCAGATAAGAGTTCACCTTTACTGTGCTAGTTTAACCAGCATCAATAGCAAACATCGTGCAGCAGCATATGACAGAGTAGCCAAATAATGCAGCAAAGAATTAGTGATCTACCTGGCTTAGGCCCTAAAAGTGAAGCGGTATTTGCCGAGCTGGGAATTAATAGCGTGGATGAGTTTATGACCATCGATCCGTATGAACTGTATAGGCGATTAAAAACAGCGGTTAAAGGTACTGGTTTAAACTCAATATATGCGATTTTTGGAGCTAGGGAAAACGTGCACTGGCTGGAAATTTCAAGAACCAGAAAGACTGAAATATTACTGCGCCTCGATGATATGGGAATTGCGCCCAGATAGTATGTATTCAACTATATATAGAGGGCTTAGGCCTAAATCAAAGAAAATTGATTCAATAGCATCATCGCCGCGCTGGTGGTGAATAAAGAGCCTAAGGTTGAGAGTACAATAATATTGGCAGCTAGTGACGCATTACCGCCCAGCGCTTTTACCATCACATAACTGGCCGCTGCTGTAGGGGCTGATGACATTAATAATAAAATACCTAACTCCATCCCTCTAAATCCAAGGGCAATCGCTATTGTCATCATTACCACTGGCACTAAAACTAGCTTGGCACTACAGGCGACGAGCGCCTGGTGTAAATCGTGACGCATCGCACTAAAATCGAGACTAGCACCAATGCAGAGTAGCGCTAATGGCAAAGTCATATTAGCGAAGTACTCCCCAGCTTTTAGGCTGAAAGCCGGCAGCTGGATATTGAAGTAGGAAAATGGCAAAGCTAGTACAATGGCAATAATCAGCGGGTTCTTGAAAATTCCAAGTAGGGTTTTCCGAAAACCGATATTTTTATTAAGCGACCGATTCAGCGAAATAATCGATAAAATGTTAAATAAGATGGTTACCGCCGCCAAATATAGAGAGGCGGTTACTAGCCCCGGGTTACCATAGGCATTAAAGCAGTAGGCGAGGCCAAAAATCCCCATGTTGGAGCGAAAGCCACCTTGTACAACTACCCCACGATCGCGACGGATCTCAATAAATTGGTAGGCAATCCCCTCTATTAACAGCCAGGTGAGCAGAGTGACTGCTAACCCGGTTGCGATCAGTGAAAAATTAGCAGACTGATCAAAGCTAGACTGACTGATATTAATGAATAACAGCGTCGGTAAGGTGACATTAAAAACTAGTTTAGAACCCGTTTCTATAAAGGCTTGGTCAATAAACTGTCTTCTACCTAGGAAAGTACCTAGCAACAGCACAATAAAAATAGGGCCAGTAATAGAGAGTGAGAATAATAAGGTGGCAGTAAATTCAGACATAGTAATGACGGACCAAATAGTTAAAAGGCAATCGGATTATAAAGTGCTTGTCTCGCGCTGCAAAGCCTCACTATAAAAGTATCTACTATATTCACCGGTCTAATCGCGATATTTGAAATCTGAGCTTAGACCCAATCTGTAATCTAAGAGAGCCTTTAAATACAAGTGAATGCTCGGCCAAGTGCGCTAAAAGTATTAATTACAGATAATGTAAATAAACAGTTGACGCCCTCGCTAGGATCTATATAATTCGCCTCCTCGCTTCAGGGAGTCCTTGAAACGACAGCGACAAGGCTGCTTTAAAAACATGATAACTCATTGTTTTAAATCAGATAAAGCCTTGTTAGCGAAAAGTTCAAACATTGATTATTGCAGTTTAGCTTCAAACACTAAATTGAAAAACAAATAAAAAATGATTGACTTACCGAGATGCAACTATATAATACGCACCTCACTTAAACGGAGTGGCAACAAGCCC
>ASZJ01000204.1 GCA_000416275.1 Osedax symbiont Rs1 | reverse complement strand
TTCTTGCCTCTATCTTTGCCGCCTGACTTATCGTCACGCTCAGACTTCTTACCTTTACCTTTACCTTTACCTTTACCTTTATCTTTATCTTTATCTTTATCAGCAGGCTTCTTGCCTTTTACTTCCCTGACAACAGGATCACTTCTGTCAACGTTGGATTGCTCTTTTACAACGGCTGTGTTGACACCACTAGCATTAAGCTGATCCTCGCCGACGGCTGTATCGCTACTGCTTGCTTCTATATTAGCGTCACTACTAGAAGCTTCAGTTTCACTCTCTGGCAGCTCTTCAGCACTTTTATTTTTTGCTTTTTTGGGGTTTTCAGGAATAATTTCATTGATTGGAGCTGCACTATCTTGTGCTGCTATATCTATTTGTGACAAATACGCTGCGGCGAGCGCCTGGACATCTTCGGCATAGTGCTTATTGAGATTTTTTACGTTTTTTGACTTGCTTACTAGTATGCTTTTTGTAGCTTGTCTACTAACAGCGACCTGCTCCCCTGCGCGAACATCGACGGCGGACTTTCGATCGTCTTTAGCGATGTTTACCACCCCTTCAAAAACCTGAACCCGAAAATTTCGCTCATCAACTTGGGTCGAAAACGTCGTCCCTTTTACAATCGCTGCACCGTAGCGCGTCTCAACCTTAAAATGCTGCCTGTTCTTCTTCTTCGCTGAGAAGAGCACGATTCCCAATGTTTGAAAGAAGTGCGTATCAGCAGCTGAGTTGCGAAGTTTAGGTAAAATAAGCTCGCTATTCGCTTGAATAATAAACGACTCTTTATCCCTAATCAGTGACGCTCGACTATTGGCACTAGTGCGGAGAATATCGCCGGCGGAGAAAGTATCATTTAACTGCGCCCACTTTGCGGCGTAGCCAGAATGAGTAATAGATACCCGTCCCTGCAGCTCAATAATTTTCCAACTTTTCTCACTACCCAGCGTTAATGCACTGCTCAACAGCAACACTAAACTCAAGCAAAACATCAATGATTTGTTCATGTACAGCCCTCTTATACCCATATACTGATATTGAGACCTCTGCATAACTTACCCAGAGGGTATGATAACTGCGCTCGGTAATACGGCGTTAAACACCGGCTCAACATGCTCATTTACACCAGTAATACCCATAAACAGGGGCACACTGACTCCGCTATTTCGCCGATTTTTGCCTTGTATTACCTTCGCTCGCAACGTTATGCAGAGGTCCCTATTAGTAATTTAACTTATATATTTACAGGTCAACCTGTAAATATAACCTATGAAATATAGCCCTAAGACCCCAGCAATGGGCACTGTTTATAACGCAGCCTCACCCGCAATTAAAACAACCTATCGGACTGATTTGGCAGTGCGCTACTCTCTTATCTCAATCCCCTGCGCCTGCATAAAGGCCTTAGCTTCTTGAATAGTGTATTCACCAAAGTGAAAGATCGATGCAGCGAGCACCGCATCGGCGCCACCTTGCTTAACGCCATCCACTAAATGTTGTAACTCACCGACGCCACCAGATGCTATCACCGGGATATTAATCGCCTCAGTAATCGCTTTAGTTACGCCTAAATCGTAACCATTTTTCACTCCGTCTTGATCCATCGAGGTCAACAGAATCTCACCCGCACCGTACTCAGCCATTTTAATCGCCCAGTGTATGGCGTCTATTCCGGTGGCTTTACGTCCTCCGTGGGTAAAAATCTCCCAGCGGTTGGGCTCAGTTGCAGTCGATACTTTTTTGGCATCAATCGCCACCACTATACACTGCGCACCAAAGCGCTGAGCGGCCTCGCGCACAAAATCAGGATTGTAAATCGCGGCACTATTAATCGCAACTTTATCGGCCCCAGCATTTAACATAGCGCGTATATCGTCACAGCAGCGAATTCCACCACCGACGGTTAGGGGAATAAACACTTGTGCGGCCATTTTCTCTACAGTGTGCACCATAGTATCGCGACCTTCATGGGTGGCGGTGATATCCAAGAAAGTAATCTCGTCGGCACCTTGTTCATTGTAGCGTTTAGCAACTTCAACAGGGTCTCCGGCGTCGCGGATATCTAAAAATTTAACCCCTTTAACCACTCGGCCATTTTCTACATCAAGACAGGGGATGATACGTTTTGCTAATGCCATGGTTTTTTCGCTATGTAAGTACACTGATTGGTAGAGACCCCTGTATAACTTACCCAGAGGGTATGATAACTGCGCTCGCAACGTTATACAGAGGTCTCTGGTAATAAGAGGTTGTAGTAAGTACTCTAAAGGGAATTTAAAGGTGCTTTAAAGAGTCCCGTCCCAGTTGAGAAAATTAGCCAGTAGCTGTAAACCCGCGGTATGACTTTTTTCGGGGTGAAACTGCACGCAAAAGCCGTTTTTATCACTTAATGCCACATCACAATTAACCCCGTAGTGACACTGACCAGCCACTTGCGCCTTATTGGCAACATCTACATAATAGCTGTGCACGAAGTAAAATCGACTGTGATCAGCGATGTCTTGCCAAAGTGGGTGATCGATCGTTTGAGTAACCCGATTCCAACCCATATGCGGTACCTTTAAGCGTTCACCCGCCTCTGTCATATCCGCGGCGAAACGCTTTACTTCACCGGAGTATATTCCCAGGCACGCAGTGCCATCATTTTCTGCAGATCTGTCCATTAGCGCTTGGTAGCCGACACAAATCCCCAAAAATGGCTTGCCATCAGCCAAGGTTGAAGCCACTGCTTTATCAACCCCACACGCCAACATTTGCGCGACACAGTCACGAATCCCCCCAACACCGGGAAGAATAACTCTATCACTATCCGCGATAATTTTAGGGTCGCCAGTAACCCGTACTTGTACTCCAGGCTGTACTTGCTCTAATGCTTTCGCAACCGAGTGCAAGTTGCCCATACCGTAATCAATAACGGCGACAGTGCTCATCGCTATAAACTTCCTTTAGTGGAGGGCATTAAATTTGGTGCTCTATCATCGACACTTAACGCCATTCGCAGCGCGCGACCAAAAGCTTTAAAAATTGTTTCAGCTTGGTGGTGAGCATTAAAGCCTTTGATATTATCAATATGCAGTGTCACTCCTGCATGATTTGAAAAGCCTTGGAAAAATTCCCAAAATAACTGAGTATCTAGTTTGCCGATACTGCCACGGGTAAACTCACAGTTAAAGAACAGGCCTGGGCGTCCGGAAAAATCGATCACGACTCGCGATAGTGCCTCATCTAAAGGGACATAAGCGTGACCGTAGCGAATAATCCCGGTTTTATCGCCAACCGCTTGTTTAAAGGCTTGTCCCAAGGTAATACCGATGTCTTCTACAGTGTGATGGTCATCGATGTAAACGTCACCATTAGCTTCGATATCTATATCGATCAAGCCGTGACGAGCAATTTGGTCCAACATGTGCTCAAGAAAAGGTACGCCAGTATCAGCTTGGAATTTACCAGTGCCATCTAAGTTTATAGTGACGGTAATTTGGGTTTCATTGGTTTCTCTATTAATTGTTGCCTTGCGCTCAGACATGCTGACCTACCTTTATTAATTACACGGTTATGAGAGTCAATTATCACTGTGCCTAGTCATTTTAAGATGAAGAAAAAACAACCGCCAACACTGCTCATTTTGAGTTCAAGTATATAGCGAAGACCGATACTGTGATAGCCAATTTTGTGTATAACATTACTGAGAAACAAGCAGTCTAGCTCCGAAAAACCTATTAACCAATCACCCGCGTATTTAATAGCCGATTGACCGAACCGAAAAGCGTGCTCAAGAACCGTTCCTAGGCTACATTTCAATCGTTGCAATAAATTCCACTCATCCACAGGACAGAGTTGCGACTTAATCAGCATCCAGATTAAGCGTCGGATATTTTTTTCAGCAGCATAGCAAGAGCACATCAGACACTTCAAAGGCCGCCTTTGCAGCCATCGATTAAGTAAACAGGCAGATTATTGGAAGCATTTTAGAAAAAGCCATGTCACAATAGTCAGCAGATTTTAAACAGAACTCTATTCAACTTCTTAATTCAGCAAAATGGCGGTTAGATGCAGGGTTTGCTCAATAGACAGATGCTTTAGCAACAGGGAAAGTAAATGAAAAAATTAATCAAAATTATCACCATCACTCTAACCGCGGCAGTCCTACTGATTGTCACGGGCGGCGCTATTTTAGGGCTATTTATAGACCCTAATGACTACAAGTCAGAAATTGAGCAAAAAGCCCTGGAAACAGCCAATATTAACTTGCAAATAAATGGCGATATAGGCTGGTCAATCTACCCTTCTATAGGCTTAGACATCTCCTCTATTAAAGCATCTTTTATCAATCAAGACTCTTTGGCAGCACTGGATAGCGCCAGAGTCTCGATCATGTTAATACCACTATTGTCTGGTGACATTAAGGTCAAAGCAGTCACCATTAAAGGCCTCGAGCTTAATTTAGTAAAGAGCGCCTCAGGCAATAATTGGCAGCCACAAACTGCAGCTACAACCGAGTCGGAAACCACCGACAGCAGCGATGCTAGTCAACCCAGCGAAAAGCAACCCAACATAGACATCGAAAGTATCTCAATTATAGATGCCAATGTGACCTATACCGACCAAGTGACCGGCGATGTTTCAAGCATCAGTGCTTTTAACTTAACTACCGATCGGATAGTTTTAGGACAAGCATTCAATGCACAGCTAAGCTTTAACGCTGCCATTAGCCAGGCGAAACAGCAGTTATTCAGCGCTGAAACCATAATTAATGGCAACTTTTCTTTAGATCCCGCCATGCAGCGTTTTAAAATTTCCGCGCTAGATCTACAGCTAAAAATAAACGCCGATAAAAATCTGCAACTGCAACTTAAAGCTGATATTGACGCGAACTTAGCAGCAAATTCAATTGCGGTAGATAACTTGCAAATTAATAGCTTCGACTTGCAAGCCAACGGCGCACTAAAACTGACAGGCCCGCAGTTAGCAACGATCACCGGCAACTTAGCCCTAGAGACTTTTGATCTGAAAGCACTGTTACACAAACTACAAGTCAGCGAGATTCAAACTGCAGATGATTCAAGCTTACGTAAAGTGTCATTATCTACGCAGATCCGTGGCTCTGTGACGCAGATAAATTTCGATCAGCTACACATCAAAATTGATCAGACCAGCATCAGGGGTACCGCTAGCTACAATCTAGATTCTGCCATGGCCAATTTCAATCTAAAAGGCGACTCCCTTAATACCAATAAGTATCTAGCAGCTAACACACAATCCAGCAATTCAACCAATGCTAGCGCTACACCCAGCACTAGTAAGTCGGCATCCGGCTACGCCAAAGATATCATTATTCCAATCCAACCTTTGCAAGACTTAAAACTCAAGGGTGAATTAACCTTTGCTCAACTTATCTATCAAAAGACCACCATCAGCAATTTGGATTTAAAGCTGGATGCCAAAGATGGTTTAGTAAAAATATTAAAACTAAACATGCATGCTTACGGCGCGAGCATTAACAATAAAATAACCTTAGACGCCCGTAAAAAGAACCTTAAAATTAGTATAAAAAATACTACCAAAAAATTACAAATCGGCCCAATTTTAGCTGATTTTGCGCAGGCGGATGTACTGACCGGGTTATTGAGCACCAGCAGTAACATCACGGCCTCTGGTCAATCCGTGCACAGTATAGTCAACAGTTTAAATGGTAAAGTACAATTCACTTTGGCTGACGGGGTAGTAAAGGGTATCAACGCTGCGCAGAAAATGTGTGAAACCATCAACTCTATTTCATCACTTGGCGGCACCATTAGCACCACTAAAGCGGTTGATAAAAGCACCCCCTTTGCCAGTATAAAAGGCACCTTAAACATTAAAAACGGGGTAATCAGCAATAACAATTTCAAAGCCGACTTAGATGCAATTAACATTGCAGGTAAAGGCTCTGTCAATTTGCCACTGCAGTCGCTCAACTATCGAGTCGGATTAAAAATCCAAGACAACCTCTTTAAAAAGAGCTGTTCAGTGAACAACAAAATTCAGGGCATCGAATGGCCGGTAGATTGTAAGGGTAAATTCAGCGATGATCCGATGAAACTTTGTAAGCCTGATTTAAAGGTGGTAGCTGATCTCGCCAAACAGGCACTTAAAGCCAAATTGGAGAAAAAGTTGGGCGGATCTATTAAAGAAAAGAAAAAAGAGCTCAGAAAAAAAGTCGAAGACAAGGTCAAAGACAAACTGCAAGGCGTATTGAAAGGGTTATTTTAATTGACCACTGAGACCTACACTGCCGAACAATTTAGTGGCGCCATTTTAAACTGGTTTGAGCAGCATGGTCGCCACGATCTCCCCTGGCAGCAGCACAAAAGCGCCTACCACACATGGGTCTCTGAAATAATGCTGCAGCAGACTCAAGTTGCGACGGTGATCCCCTACTATCGACGCTTTATCGACAAATTTCCTAATATAAATAGCTTGGCAGCAGCCGAGATCGATGAAGTATTGCACCTGTGGACTGGCTTGGGATACTACGCAAGGGCACGCAACTTACACCGAGCAGCTAATCAGGTAGTGAGCGAATTTGCAGCTGAATTTCCACTGACAGTCACCGAACTCGAGAGTCTAAGCGGTATCGGAAGGTCAACGGCGGGTGCCATCTTATCTATTGCCAACAACAGGCGAGCGGCTATCTTAGACGGCAACGTAAAAAGAGTTTTAGCCCGTTTCTATGCAGTAGAAGGCTGGTCAGGTAAAACCGCTATCAGCAGACAACTGTGGCAGTATGCAGAACACAACACCCCCTACTCCAGAGCCGGCGAATACAGCCAGGCGATGATGGATATGGGGGCAACTTTGTGCACCCGCAGCAAACCTAAATGCAGCAAGTGTCCGATCATCAGTGGCTGTGTTGCACACGCACAGCAAAGAGTCGCAGACTTTCCCTATTCCAAACCGAAAAAAGTAATCCCTGTTCGCCAGACTTTAATGCTGATCATCGAAAATCAGGCCCGGGAAAAGCTCCTTTATCGAAGACCACCCAGCGGCTTGTGGGGCGGGCTATGGAGCTTGCCGCAAGTGGCTGATCTTAGAGATAGCCAAGTAGAATTGAATTTAAATCTCGACCTCAACAGCGCCGTTTACTTAGAGCCATTACGTCACACCTTTAGCCATTTTCACTTAGACATTACCCCGGTAAAAATAAAGTTAGCCGCGGACAACCTACAAATAATGGAAGCCTCAGCCACTCTCTGGTATAACATCGCTCAACCAGCCGAGATAGGCTTAGCCGCACCGGTAAAAAAACTACTGCAACAATATTAAACCGCTGACCAACCACAGCCAGTGATTTAATTAGAGGAAAACCAATGCGTACCGTCAATTGCATCAAATATAAACAACAGTTAGAAGGTTTGGACAGACCGCCCTATCCGGGTCCGAAAGGGCTGGAAATCTATGCAAGCGTTTCCAAAAAAGCTTGGATTGAATGGACCAATCATCAGACGATGCTGATCAATGAAAAACATTTAAACATGATGGACCCCAGCAGCAGAGCACTGCTGCAAGAGGAAATGATTAAATTCATGCAAAGTAACGATTACGCTAAAGTAGAGGGCTATGTACCGCCAAACAAATAATTTACCCTCAGCGATAAACGCTTAACAGCGTAAGTCCTAACCAATCACTGCACAAACTGTGCGGCTTTATACTCAATTATCTAAAATTCACCATTAGATTGAATAGTTAGTTGACAGCATCCCAAGATAACGGTTTAATACGCGCCTCTTCAAGCACGAAGCAATTCAGCTTGAAGATATGAGATTGCCCGGATAGCTCAGTCGGTAGAGCAGAGGATTGAAAATCCTCGTGTCCTTGGTTCGATTCCGAGTCCGGGCACCATCTTATTTAAATCAGCCTAGATTAACCTCTGGGCTTTTTTATGCCTAAAAGAAACTCATCTCGCTTGGCCTAAGGCTGATAAACTAGTAAAAAAATCCTGCCAGGCGACTATATCTTTTGAGTAACTCTAGCTACTCCTATTTAATGCACTTTTGTTGATGACCAATAATGCTCTTGAGCACATTCTATATTACCTATTCGCTGACACTCTAAATGGTTACTCCTAACAACCGATAAGCGATGCAGTTAAATTAAAAAACATCAGCCAGCATAGCTTGTCATACAATCAATCTGTGAGTTGCAAAAAACCCTTTAATCCCTGTTATTGCTTAACGACTACGATCACCGATATAGATGAGAAAACAGCGGCTAATATCTTTTGTTTCTCAACTCTACGAAACAAATATCAGGCTTGAATTACATATGCTTATATAAGAAAAAGTACTAGACTTAGACGGCCCTATGCAATAGTCACGGAATATCTGATAGAAACTTCAGATATGTGGACATACCCAAATAAATAGAAGGAATTTGAAATTGAATTGGAACGATTTAAAATATTATCTAACCGTTGCAAGAGTTAATAATATAACGGAAGCAAGTATCGAGCTTGGAGTAAGCCCCTCCACCGTCGCCAGGCGTATATCTGAACTTGAAACCCGTCTTGGTGCATCGCTCTTCAACAAACGTCCCACAGGCTATTTCCTATCCGATGCCGGAAAAGGTATTTTTTCTTTAGTTGACGAAACCGAGGCAAACTTTCAATTTCTCGAACGGAAAATGGCAAATTTTAGCGGTACTAGAGCACGACCAGTAAAACTTGAACTGCCGGAACTACTCGGACAATATGTGATTATTCCCGAATTACTCGCTTTGCGTAAATCGGAGCCAGGAATAAGATTTGAAATTGTAAACAGCGTCAAAAATAGTAAACTTTCATCTCGAGAAAGCGATATCGTAGTGCGCTTAAGCATGCCAAAAAGTGGTTCTTATACTGTCCGTAAAATTGGCGTGATTGCTCAGGCTGCCTATTGTTCGCAGGAGTATTTAGAGGAACGAGGGCACCCTAACTCAACCACCGATTTCGCAAACCATACGTTAATTGGCTGGAATGAAGGCTTCGGCTATCTACCCTTGGCGAAGTGGTTTTCAGAGCTCACCGGAGGGGCGGAGCTATGGCTGGAAACATGCAATTTCAACTCCCAACTCGAAGCTGTGTGTGCTGGTACTGGGATTGCAGTATTACCAAAATTTGTCGCAGAAAAATTCTCTCTCAAACAAGTTATAGCTCTGATACCTGTTCTACCCTTAAAGCAGGCATAATCGATAAACGCCCCACCAGAAGCTGCAAGTAGCTTACAAATTTCAACATTCAAAGCTCGCAATTCACTTTCATGCAACTGATTAGAAGGTTTGAATTGAAATAGAACATTCAAAAAAGGGCTTGGCGCAATAATCGAGAATTTTGGATGTTTATCTAACAATTCAACAAAATAGCTTTTTTTGTTTTGCAGAGTCTCAATTTTTTTTAAATAACCTTGTGTGCCCTCCGACTTCCAGGATGACCACAATTTCAAACAGTCGGCTCGACGAGCACTTTGAATGGAAAGCTCTCCCATATTAAAGGCAGAATTTTCATCTTGATGAAATAGGTAATTGCCCCCCCCACCGGCCACACAATCCTTCAGCTGACCAGTTTCTCTAGTTAAAATAACACCTGCAGTAAGGGGCACATTCATCAGCTTATGGGCATCCCAAGTGAAGGAATCAGCTTGATCACACCCAGACAAATAGTCCTTGTAGCGCTCAGAAAATAATATAGGTGCTCCCCATGCCCCATCAATGTGCAACCATAAGCCATAAAATTTTGCTATTTCATTACAAGGCATGACCGGATCAAAAGATCCGATAACTGTAGTACCTGCGGTAAGTCCGATAAAGAATGGCAATTTGCCCTGCTCTATGCTTTTTTCGATACAAAACCGTAAATTCTCGGGATCCATTTTACCGTTTTCATCACTGTTGACAGCGATTAAATTATTTTCTCCTATGCCAATTATATTGGCAGCCCTCTGCATCGAGTAATGCGCTTGATCAGAGACAAAAGCCACTAATGATCGCCCTTGATAACCCTCTTTTTTCAGTTGAGGGCAGATTCTATGACGAGCCAGCATCATCGCTATAAGGTTGGCCTGGCTTGCACCACTAACCATTATCCCCTCGCCTTTTTCAAACCCAACTAGCTTGTTGAGTTGACGAATCACCTCTAACTCCATCAGCGTAGCAACCGGCCCCATCTTATAGGTATGCATCACAGAATTAGTCAGGCTAGCAACCCATTCTCCCAGTAGAGCTGGCTCATTAACACCTGAATATAACTGTTTATGAAAGCCCGTTTGGCTTACGTCAGGGCTATAGTCCATGAAATCCTTTAGCGACCTGTGCAACACTTCAAGACTACAACCCTGATCGGTTAATTTAAGATCGAGAATGTTAGTTAAATCAACGGCCTTTATGTCTTTAAACACCGGCCTGTCAATACTTTCATAGTCATTTACTAGGCTATCCAAAACCTCTACATATTTATTCATTAGTGCCTCTACCTATTAGATTTTATTAACTGCTCGAAGATTCTGGCTGTTGCTTAATACTGATTTAGGGCTTTTGCTTACCACTAGATAAACACCACATATGGATAGCGCACAGCCTATTAGAGAAAGCCCGCCCATGTGCTCATCAAATAGAATCCAAGTTTGAATAACGGTAACAGGAGGGACTAAATAGAAATAACTGGCAACTTTCGCCACTTCCCCCTCTTTGATCATATACATCAGCAACAGTATTGCTGAAACGGACAGCCCTAAAACCAGCCAAGTCATCGCTGCAAACAAGCTAATTGTATATTCTACATTTTGATTTTCCATGGTTGAAGTCAACACTGCCATTACCAGCGCTGCACCTAAGTACTGATACATAGAACTAGTCAGCAACGGTAAGTTTCTTCCGAGATTCTTCTGTATTATGGTGCCGATTGAAATTCCCAGTAGAGCAACAATACAAGCGACCAGGCCAATGGAGCTAAGTCCTAAATTTTCGATATTACTACTGCCAATAATAACCATTACTATGCCGGTAAAACCCAGTAACAATCCCAGAAACTGTTTTTTGTTGATCGACTGACCAAGCGATGTCCAGCCGACAAAAGCGGTCAGCATTGGCTGTAATCCGACGATGATAGCGACAATACCAGCGGGCATACCTTGATCTATCGAAAAAAACACTCCCCCTAAATAGGCCCCGTGTAAGAGTATTCCAACTAATATTTGATTGGCTGCCTGTTTAGGACTAATACTCTTGGCTTTTAAAATTTGCATGATGCAGAGGAAGACCACTATCGCAATTGAAAAGCGTACAAAAAGCATAAAATAGGGTTCAATATAAGGCAGTCCATATTTTGCACCGATAAACCCTGTGCTCCACAACCAAACGAACAGCAGGGGAATAATATTTGTCAGTTTTATGTTCATCACTAATAACCTTCTAACGATTCTGAATCAATGACTTCACTGCACTGCACTATATAGCGCAATCTCTCTATTCACTTTCAAGTCAGCAGTTCAGAATAATGCTAAGTGTAATTTGAGGGGTATAATATTGTTGATCCCATCGTCAGACGGTTTTCAAGCGCTTGATGAGCTGAAGCTGCATCCTCGAGGGCGTACCGGTTGATATCTTTTATTTTGAAACGCTGCTCTCTAATTGCTGCGAATACAGCATTAGCGCCAGTTTGTAAATCACGCGGATCGCCGGTGTAATGTGCTATGGAGGGCCGAGTAAGATAAATTGAGCCCTGGGAGCCTAGAACAGCCGGATTAAAGCTATCCACACTGCCAGATGAGTTGCCAAAAAGAACCATAGTGCCACGTTGTTTTACGCATTTAAGCGACCGACTAAATGTATCCTTACCAACAGAGTCATACACGACATCGACTCCTTTTCCAGCAGTGACATTTTTCACCACATCTTCAAAATTCTGTTCAGAGGTAATGACCACTTCATTGCATCCGTTTTCAAGAGCCTGTTGCGCTTTTTCTTTAGTGCTAACAGTGCCTACCACAACAGCGCCCATAGATTTAAGCCATTGAATGGCTATCTGACCGACTCCACCAGCAGCAGCGTGCCATAAGACAGTTTGGTTGGGCTGTACCGAAACACACCGGTTAATCAGGTACTCTGCCGTCAAGCCTTTAAACATAGCTGCCGCCACATATTCGTCATCGAGCTCTTCAGGTAATAATATTGCACGCTCAGACGAAAAATTTATAATTTCAGCATAGCAGCTTGGCTCTCCTCCGATACAGGCCACCTTGTCGCCAACTTTGAATCTACTCGGCTTATCCCCAACTGCTACAACTTCACCAATCCCCTCCACACCAATTCCTAGCGGAAAAGAAGCACTCACTGGCAACAGCCCTTTTCTTAAATAGATATCGATAAAATTGACGCCAACAGCAGTGAGCCTTACTTGTATCTCGCTGGCAGTGGGAGGCTCTATAACTACTGTTTCCCAAGATAGAACACTGGGGCTGCCAAATTTTCTAATTAGAAATTTATTTATTTTCATCATTAAACCTATCCGTAGTTATCACTATCCTGAATCCGTGACTTCAAAGTGAATACAGAGTGTAAGATATTGGTTCTACAGTGGAATTGAAAAATATTAGCTGCACCCGTAGGTTCAGCGGGTATTTTTCTAACCGCTGTAGAATCAAGAGCTTGCGCTATGTGGTGCAGTCACTGATTCAGGTCAGATACATGCTTACTTCATTATCTGATGATTTGAACAATAGAGTGTTCTATTACAAAACACTAGAGGTATAAATAGATAATCATTTTTCAAAAATGAAATACGCACAAAATATTACAATTTTAAAGATTATAAATCTAATATTATTAATAATACTACAAGTATAAAAACCTCAGCAATCACAATATTACAGCGGATAACAATTCAAATATTTATAATATAAATTAATTATTAATCCTTATAATAACGTTCATTTATGAAATTCAATATTCTATAAATCTTATTGCAAACTCAACATAAAAGTATAATTATTAGTCACCATTGAAAAATAAAAATAATTAATTTTATATTTAAAACATATTAAATATTATTTTAACCTGTGGTTTCAGAGCGAATAAAGAGCGTAACATATCGATTTAGCGACGCAGCTTAAAAGTCAAAGTTGCCCCCTTAGCTGCAGTGGACATTTTTATCTGCTGTCAAGCTATAACTTATACCTGAATCCGTGACTTCAAAGTGAATACAGAGTGTAAGATATTGGTTCTACGGTGGAATTGAAAAATCTTAGCTGCACCCGTAGGTTCAGCGGATATTTTTCTAACCGCCGTAGAATCAAGAGCTTGCGCCATGCAGAGTAGTGAAGTCACTGATTCAGGTTATACTTAGTGCCGTCTAGAAGTCACTGATTCTGTGATTCCGACAGCATTTACTAAAACACTGGAGAAGACGATGGAACGTGAAAGCATGAGAATTATGCCGAGGATATTTCAACCTTTTTTGACCTGGCTTACTGCGAAGCCATTACCTGAAGAAGTTGGTAACGCCTACAAACTTACCCCAACCTTCCATATAGCGGTTAGTTTCCTACTATTATTTTCAGGAGTTTATGTATCTGCCTGGGGCTATACAGAGAGTTCTATAATCACTTGGTTAATTGGTTTTATTTTTGCTACTTCTGGAGTCAAACAACTCCAGGTATTAATATGTCATAACTGTGCACATAATATGGTTTTTAAAGGAAAGAAAAATAATAATTTACTAGGTCATGCTATATCTTCGATCCTACTTTTGAAACCCTTTGACTTGTATAAACATGAACATAAGTTACACCATGATCCAAAGTCATTGCTAACCGATGATGATGATACTCTTTCCTACTTAAAAGAAGTTGTCGGATTAACTCCATCAGACAGTATCAATACTATGTGGAGAAAATTAATTATTAGCGCATTTTCACCCATTAAGATAGCAAGATCAATATTTCAGCGTATTTATCAAACAATCAACTCCAAGAATATTTCAAATTTAACAGTTACTCTATTAATTTGGTTATCAATAACCTATACAGCTATATATTTCGAAGGAATGGAGGTACTTTTCTACTCATGGTTGCCACCTATCTTTATCGGCTATCACATCAGTACAACATTCCGATTGGCAGCAGAACATACCTGGCCCAGTCCTGATGTGCTACATAACAGGGGGATTGATTTCGTAACAAATGCGACGACAGGGGTATTTATTGGTGAAGCTCTCATCATTAAAGAGCAAAGTAGTTTTTTTGTGAAATCATTCAATATATTGGCCTGGTCGTTAAAAATGCTGACCTTTCACCTGTTGGTAAGACTTTTCATCATGGTAGGCGATACACCCTGTCATGATTTTCATCATAGACGACCTAGGTCTAAAGAGTGGCCAAACTACATCACCGCCCGGGAACGAGACCTACGCGATGGGTCAAAACCATTTCCCCGAAATTATATTGATTGTTGGGGCTACATAAATACAGTATCTAAAAATTTCGAAAGCTTCAGGAGAGCAAAGTCCTATTACGAGGCAACTGAGGGCAACTTGAGCACACTCAGCACTGAAAATTAAAATATTATTTTTATTGAATAAATATCTAAATGTGATGAATTTATTTCTATTAAAGTTATGGATAACGACATGAAAAAAGCTCTATTAAGTACCATTTCATCTGATTCACACAGCTGGAATTTAGTATTCATGCAGTACCTTTTGACAGAAAAAGGCTACCAGGTGAAAAATTTAGGCCCCTGCACACCAGCAGCAATGGTATTAAAAGCAATCGCCAGTGAGCACTACGATTTGATAGTAGTTAGCACTGTAAATGGTCATGGATACTTAGAAGCTCCAAGTTTGGCTCAAGCGATTCGCAGCGTAGAATCTTATAGTCATAAACTTATAATTGGTGGAAAGATATCGACTGACAACTCAGCAAAATCAGTCCAAATCAAGACTGCAAACTTACTATTTTCAGGCTTCGATGCTGTATTTGATGACAGTGATAGCGATATATTCGATCAATTTGAAAAATTCCTATTATTATCATGCAATTATGATTTAAAGAATATTCAATGTATTCACCAATGCGAGCAGACAACTATTAATTCTCATATAAAGGCTGGCCATCAAAATGTTAGATTTTAATGAACATGTATTAAAATCCAGTCAACAATTTGGAGCGGTAGTGCAGCCTCGTATGGGCTTCTCCAGAATAGCTGATATGCGCGAAGGACTTCGTGCCACAGCGAGCAGTAACGCCAATAGCGTCTGTACGATTACTTTAGATAGTTTTACTAGGGTGAATGATTTTACCGGTGTGCGGCGCGCGTTAGCTGAAAATAACCAACTGAATGGATACCCACTAATTTATCATAAACCTAATCAGACCAAAAAAATCATAACAGAAATAGTGCGAAATCATTCTTTACCTGTACAAATTAGGCATGGCTCTCCCCTGCCTTCTAAGATTTTTCAGAGGATGGTTGAAGTGGGTGTTAATGCCACGGAAGGAGGCCCCATTTCATACTGCCTTCCCTACAGTAGGGTCCCTCTTAAAGTGGCAGTTGAGGACTGGGAGAAGTCCTGTCGAATACTCTCTGCTGGGGTTGAAAAAAGTCATATTGAAACTTTTTCTGGATGCATGTTAGGTCAATTGTGTGATCCTGCCGTACTGATCGCTTTAAATATCATTGAGGGCTTATTCCTCACCGCAAATGGGATTAATAGCATTTCCTTTTCTTACGCTCAAGGCACGTCTAAAACCCAAGATAAAGCGGCATTAACTGTGTTAAAAAAATTAGCTGGCAAATTCTTTAGTAAAGATTCATACCATATAGTGTCCTATGTATTCATGGGCTATTTTCCAAAAACTATGGGTGGTTACTGTAAAGTAACTAATGATATGCTAAACCTTATCAATACTGAAAAAGTAAATAGGGTTATCGTAAAGACTCCTGTAGAAGCGCGCAGAATCCCCAATCTAGAAGAAAATATTGCCTCGATCGAGTTTGCCGACTACCAGTTGAAAAGTGAGTTTTGTAAAAAACCTATTCAATTTGACTCTGAAGAATATGACAGGATATATACTCTTGCAAACCAGTTAATTTCTGACACCCTTAGTCAAGACAAAAATATAGGAAAGACAATTATAAAATCATTTTCATCTGGTATCTTATCTATCCCCTACTGTTTACATTCGGATAATAAAAGAACCTCTCATGTAACCATTGATAAAAGAGGTTATTGTATGACGTCTGCTAATAGTACTATCAATAGCTCAGCAAATTTAATTGAAAATTTAAAAAAAAATATTGAAAAATATGACCTTTAATCTAATCCTGAATCAATTTCTTCAGGTAAAAGGCAACACGCTCCGAACGCACAGTGGGCGTTTATCATTAACCTAAATCAGTGACCTCACTGCACCACAGATCGTAAGCTCATGATTTTATAGCGGTTAGTAAAATATTCGCTGAAGTTATGGGTGCAGCTAAAATTCTTCAATACCACTGTAGAACCAATATCCTACACTCTGTATTCGCTTTGAAGTCACGGATCCAGGTATTATATAGCCCATATATATGACCATTTTTCTTTTAAATACATGATTATATATAAAATATATGACTAATCAGTCAATAGCACAGCACCATTCAGCTAATGTAAAGCATTGTGTGTGAGAATACATATATAATTTTGTAGATGCTTCCCTAAACGTTTGAACTTGCTCGTTTAATTTTAGCACTTTACTTTTCAGCTTTAATCTAGAACACACTTATTGATCAGAGCAAACCTTACTTTACGCAATCTGAAAATTAGTGTGCTTCCACCACGCACGGATGCTGTAAATGCCTATAATAAATAATCAATTACTCTATGCCTTTACAACTACACTTCATATTATCGCATTGACTGCTAAATATTTGTCTTCATGCTTCGTGGCTTATTATATATTCTCACCTATAGTACTCATAATACTAATGACTCCAACTACCTTAGTCCATGCCCAACAAAGCGGACCTTTAAACTTTACTACTGAAGAACAGCTATGGATACAAGATCATAGCGAAGTTACGATAGCTTACGATGGTCATTTCCCACCTTATAGTTTTATCAATAAAAACCTCAAAATCGAAGGACTATCTGTTGATTTATTTAGGATTTTGACTAATAAAACTGGTATAAAATTTAATGCTCAACCCCAACACAAGTGGGATGACATCTACACTACCGCCCAAGCCCATAAAATTGATGTTATCGCTACTATGGTGCAGACCAAAGAAAGGCTGCAGTGGTTTGGCTTCACCCAACCCTACATTTTCAAGACACTTGTTATCCTGTCTCGCGAAGATGACATAAGCATAAAGAACAAATCAGACCTCAAAAATAAAACAGTGGCACTGGTCAAAGGCTATCACTATATTGACAAAGTCATTCAAGATTATCCAACGATAACCCCCATATATTTCGATACCATACTAGGGGCACTTAATGCAGTTTCTGTAAAAAAAGCGGATGCCGCCATTACCTTCTTCAGTGCTGGCCACTATATTCGCAATAAATATTTATTAACCAATTTAAAATACGCAGCCATTTATGATAGCGATAATGCTCATTCACGAATAGCTATCAGAAATGACTGGCCGCTGCTCTCTAGTATTTTAGACAAAGCTTTGGCATCCATACCTGAAGTTCAATACCAACAACTTAGGGCTAAATGGCTTCCAGTTGATGATATGGAGGAGCTTGCTGTCATTGAGTTGACGCAGCAGGAGCGAGACTGGATCAAAGCTCATCCAGATATTCGTTTAGGTGTTGACCCAGAGTATGCCCCATTTGAATACATTGAAGAACTCCAATATAAAGGCATGGCCTCAGATTATATTAAGCTGCTTAATCAGCGCTTAAAGCTTAATATGCAAGTCAGTGAAAATTTAAGCTGGAGCGAAGTTATAGACCATGCTAAAGACAAAAAAATCGATGTTTTACCCGTTATTAGTATCACGCCACAACGTAGTCAATTTTTATCCTTTACACTCCCTTACCTGAATTTTTATCGGGTTATTGTGACACGTGTCGACATGCCTTTTATCAGTGGGTTAGCTGATCTAGATGGACAGACTGTCGCTGCGCAAAAAAACACTTCTCACTATGAGTTTTTAATGCAAAATTCTAATCTAACACCGGTTATCTATGATGATTTACAACAGTCATTACTGGCTGTTTCCAGTGGTAAAGCCGACGCTTATATCGGCAATGTAGCAGCTGTTACTTACTGGATAAGAAAACTCAATTTAACCAATTTAAAAATAGCCGCCCCAGCATCCTCAGATCTACAAAGTCTACGTTTTGCTGTAAGGAATGATTGGCCAGAACTTATCTCGATATTACAAAAAGGGTTAAATAGCATTAGTCATCGACAGAAAAAAATTATTTCAGAGAAATGGTTATCAATTGATTATGACTCGGCCACCAACTATCACTTAATATGGCAAGTCATCGGCATTGCCAGCTTACTGATACTTACTGTAATTATATGGATTATTGTCCTAAAGAGGAAAGTTAAACGGCACTCCTCGCAACTGACCTACAGTGCAAATTACGACAAGCTAACCGATTTACCTAATCGTTTTCTTATTCTCGACTACCTAAAACAACAAATTTCGAACACCCAGGATTGCAGTCATAAAATTGCTATTGCATCGATAGATATAAATGATTTTAAAACCATCAATAGTGTTTACGGCCATGCCGTAGGCGATGATATATTACATATATTTGCGCAACGTCTGAAAAACTCATTGCGGACACATCAACAAGTAGGCCGTTTAAGCGGCAATCAGTTTTTAATGATTCAATCAAATATTCAAGGTCCCATTGAATCTGCAAATTTTGCACAGCAAATAATAGCCTGTTCAGAGAAACCTTTTACCATAGAGTTAAATCAAATCCCGCTTAAAATCAGCTTAGGACTCACCTTGTATCCGGACGATGGGAATAATGCAGAACTATTGCTGACACATGCTAACACCGCAACACAACACGCAAAAAAACAAAATTCAGAAAGCTACATTTATTATAGCGAACGTTTGAGTCATAAAATCTCTCGTAAATTATCGGTTGAAAACCATTTACGAAAAGCCATAGAAAACAATGAATTAGAAGTATACTACCAGCCTAAATTAGACCCAACTACTAAAAAAACAGTCAGTTTTGAAGCACTGCTACGCTGGAATAACAAAGAACTTGGTTCTGTTTCCCCTGTAGAATTCATTCCTATCGCAGAAAAACACGAAATTATAAACACGATAGGTCTATTTGTGATGCAACAAGCATTATCCGCATTACAGGGGTGGCAAAAAAAATACAGATTTGAATTTTCAATCGCTATAAACCTTTCTCCTGTGCAATTTAATGATGAAGACCTACTGCCGAATATAGAGTCATTATTAAATAAATATCAGCTTAAACGCAGTACCATTGAATTTGAAATAACCGAAGGGGTATTACTTTCTAAATTTTCAAGTATAGAAGAAACTCTAAAGAAATTAGAAATGCTTGGTGTCTCTCTGGCAATGGATGATTTTGGAACGGGCTATTCTTCCCTAAGCTATTTACGTAAATATAGATTCAACACCTTAAAAATTGATCGAGAATTTATTTCCGAGCTACCTGATTCTAAAGCAGATAAAAAACTAGTATCAGCAATTATTGCTATGGCACATGAATTGGATATGAAAGTAGTTGCCGAAGGCGTAGAAACTGAACAGCAACACGCTTACCTTATAGAGCATAATTGTGATTTTGTGCAGGGTTGGTTATATAGTAAAGCACTCAACATAACTGACGTAAATGCTTATTTAGATAAGCAGTACCCCATGATAAAACAACACTTCAAACCGAGAACATTTGAACAATGACTTGAAGCAGTTTGAAATATGGCAGAAAAATTTCTGAGTAGCCTCCTACTCTACCTTTCGACAAAGGCCTCTAAAGCGACACTAAGCAAAGGCTCAATATCGCATACCATTTTCTATTTTCACGCTGATAGGACCTAAACCCCTCCCTACCCAAGAATGTTTTTTAGCTGACCTCTAACCCAGGTACGCTTTTCCTTGCTCTCCTTAAGTGTACGAATGGCACTTATATTTAACTTGCCGACACTCTCGACGACAGGTAATGGATATTTATTTTGATTTACTGGTTGCCGGGTATAAAAAACCACTTTACCTACGGAACCTCTGAACAAGTCACGCACGCCCTCTGGCCACAGGGATATTTATGATTAAAATGGAGATAATAGAGGTCTGGCGACAAGCGGTTAACGCAGAGTACTAATTTCACTGTAGTCCCTAGGGTGGACAAGCAGACACACGGACTACCTGGCAAAGCGGGTAAATATTATGTTCCTTGTATCCAGCAGTGCAGAAGCTTAAAAAGCTCTGCACAAGTCTAAATATGAAATCTACTTTTAAGTCGTATACTTGGCGACACTCTCTCGCAATGCATTGGCCATTGTAGCCAGGTCTTCACTGACTTTAGAAGTTTTGATAGCACTGTGCGTTGCAGATTCAGATGATTTTAACAACTTAGAAAGAGATATATTTATTTCTTCAGAAACACTCTGCTGCTCTTGTGAAGCACGTGCAATTAAAGCGTTCATACCTGTTATTTTCTCAACACCATTAGAGATGGTTTCCAAGGCATCACCTGCCTCAGATGCCTTAGCGCCGGCGCTCTCTGCTTTTTCTTGACCTAAATTCATATTAATAGCGACTTCATTACTGACTTTTTGCAACCGCTCAATAGCTTTCTGAATCTCTTGTGTTGACTCCGAGGTTCTTTGAGCTAATGTTCTAACTTCATCGGCGACCACCGCAAAGCCTCGACCTTGATCCCCTGCTCTAGCCGCTTCTATTGCCGCATTTAACGCTAGGAGGTTGGTTTGCTGCGCTATACCATTGATCACATCAACAACCGATCCAATACTGTCGCTCTCCACTATAAGAGAATTAATTCTTTCTGTAATACCTTTAACATCTACTACTAAGCTCTGTGTTGCTTGCACCGCCTCTACGACAATAATATTTCCTCGGTTAGCTTGATCTTTGGTCTCCTTAGACCCTGCATCGGCACTGATAGCATTATTAGAAATGCCCTGTGCTGTAGAGACCATTTGATTCATCGCTGTTGCTATTTGTTCTACTTCAACTTTTTGATTTTGGATTCTTGTTGATGCGTTTAAGCTAGAATCAGCCATCCCCTTTGCCGATGTCGACAAATTATTAGCAGTATTGGAGACCTCTTCAACAAGACCTCTTACCTGTGTCATCATGCTATTAAAGCTATCGGCTATCTCGCTGAATTCGCTCTTCCCCTGTACATTAATTTTTAACGTAAGATTAGACTCCGTCACAATATTTTCAATAGTTTCTTTAATCTGATTAAGGGGGCTAAGCAAAGATTTTAAAACCAAAAAGCTCACGAATAACAATATGATCACTGCTGCTATTACTACTGCGCTGAATACCACGAGTCCCGTTTCATATTCCGATACAACGGTATCTCTTTCCTGTTTTGCAACTCTTAACTGCAAGTCCGCTAGCTCTGTAATTTTTTCACTAATAGGATCTATCGCAGCATATAGCGGCCCATCAAGCATATTTAATTGACCAG
This sequence comes from Osedax symbiont Rs1, assembly GCA_000416275.1. Taxonomy (GTDB): domain Bacteria; phylum Pseudomonadota; class Gammaproteobacteria; order Pseudomonadales; family Balneatricaceae; genus Rs1. Next base: position 14,083 of record ASZJ01000204.1, on the reverse strand, counting down.
TGGCTTCTCCTTGCAAGCTTTCCAGTAAAGTAACCGCTTCTTTCAAAGCGACACCAGCGGGGACTAACAACTGCTCTGCTGATGATGCCAGTTGGCTTTCTTCTACAGTTAACTCCGTCGCCATATAAGCTTGCCATTTCTCCGCTATTGTCGCCTCTGACGTGTTAATGGCTTGTACTGCTTCCTCTGCAGTAATTAAGCCGGCATTTGCCTTGTTGATGGCGTCAATAACATTAATAGCGTAATTATCTGATATTATTTTAAGATTTTCTAAAGGGACTACTCGGTCTGCGTAAATTCTCTGCACACCTTCAGATGTATTTTTAAGTTCAAGCATTAACATGCTGGTAATTGTGATCATTAACATCATTGGAATGATAACTAGAATTGAAAGGCGAGTCTTAATTGAAAAATTCTTCATAATAGATCTCATAATTTAATTATTTAAAAAGAATATAACATTTTTTGTTCATGCCATATAAAGTTATCTCTTATTTTTCTATACTGTCTTAATTAAACTTATATCTCAAATCTTGGGATTCAAATAAAACCCAAAACAACATTAAATATATGATATAAAACAAATTAATAACTCTTTACGGTAAAATACTTGTTGCCTATACAAAATAAAACACCACGAGAGCCATTCAATGAATTCTGCCACAAAGACGGGTGTTTTGCCATCAATCACTGCTAATTTCCTCGGTCAATCTAACCGCAGCTGTGTTGTTGAGCTTGAGTGCAGCAAAAAAGATGCTCTCTATGATCTGTTCAACCTGAAAATATCGACTGGGGATAATTACAATTATTGACCGCAAAGGAACTTCTTTCACCTAATTCTAATGGAGGTTTAAGCGCTGTTGCTCAAATAAAAAGAATTGCACTAAATGCCGAGCACGCATAAACGGCAAGGCGGAAATGCTATGTCCTGAATCCGTGACTTCAAAGTGAATACAGAGTGTAAGATATTGGTTCTACGGTGGAATTGAAAAATCTTAGCTGCACCCATAGGTTCAGCGGGTATTTTTCTAACCGCAGTAGAGTCAATAGCTTGCGCTATGTGGCGCAGTGAAGTTACTGATTCAGGTATGTGCTAAGCAGTTATATCGACAGCAGGTAAAGGAACTCAATCTAGCGGCGACGGATAAAAGTGAATTTGTTATTTGTTCGATCTATGGATTAAACAAAGCAACAGACAGGCGATAATGATTGGGCCCTTTTTTAACAACCGATAGTCAGATCTGTGATAGCTGTGCAAATAAGATATCTAACACATGAATACATAGTTCGAAAATCAATCAAACAATTCCAACGTACGAGTCAAACAATCATTGCCGGCGGTACAATTTTCAAGTTGTAGCAGTTTCTTTTTTACCGCTAATCCCCCTGCATAACCTACTAATTTGCCATCGCTACCGATGATCCGATGACAGGGCACTATGATAGAAATGGCATTTGCGCCGTTAGCTGCCGCCACCGCGCGAACCGCCTGCTGATTATGCATTTTCCTAGCAAGCTCTAAATATGAGGCTGTTTGAGCATATTTAATGCTGATTAAATGCTGCCATACTTGCTGCTGGAACTCAGTGCCAGCCAGTAGTAACGGAACCTCAAAAACTTGTCTCGCTCCTGAGAAGTACTGTTCAAGTTCAGCTATTGCCTGCGTTATTAGCGGATCGGTTTGCTCGACATAAACGCTATCCAGCCAAGACTGAATACGTTTATCAACCGCTGCCCGCATTTTTCTATAGCGCCAATCACAGAGGCACAACTCACCGTTAAACGCCCCTAAAATGAGCTCGCCAAAAGGGGTTTTAAAATACTGGATATTAATTTGCGACATGCATACTCCAATAATGTACTGGTTTGCTGAGACCTCTGCATAACTCACCCAGAGGGTATGATAACTGCGCTCGGTGACCCGGCGGTCGCTTGCTATTGATAATTACCGATAAACCCGCCGTGATAGAGAAAGTAAGGAGCTGATTATGCATCAAAATTCCGTCACTTTGCTTACTTTACGCTCGACTGAGAGTATATTCGTCTAGATTAGAATTTTTGCTGCGGAAGTACAACAATGGAAACAAAGTTAACCAGTTTTATTTATAAGTACAGTTTAAAAGAACAAATCAAGGTACTGCTACTAACACTCACCATCTTCCCGATGTTGTATTTTTCACTTGAGCTGCCAAAAATAATCATCAATGATGCCATTTCAGGTGACGGTGAAGCCAGCTTCTTAGGGATGCAGTTTGCGCCAATCAATTTCTTACTGCTGCTCTGTTCACTGCTATTAGTCACAGTGTTAATCAGTGGCGCCTTTAAAATGCGTATTAATACGTTTAAAGGGGTGATTGGGGAGCGCATGGTACGGCGCTTGCGCTATCAGCTAGTTGAAAGAGTGATGCGCTTTCCACCGGCACAGTTCCAGCGCACCTCACAGGGGGAAATAATTTCCACGATCACCTCTGAGACAGAGCCGCTGGCAGGCTTTATTGGCGACAGTCTTGCCCAGCCGCTATTCCAAGGCGGCACTATGCTGACGATTCTGACCTTCATGTTTGTCCAAGACCCAATATTGGGCTTAGTGTCTATTTCGATGATTCCCCTGCAAGCCTACATTATCCCGAAAATGCAAAAGAAATTAAATGCATTAAAAAAGTCTCGAGTGACCGTCGTCCGACACTTTTCAGGGCAAATTGGAGAAGTAGTAGATGGTCAACGAGACATCAAATTATACGGTACACAACGCTTTCACCTAGCGCAGTTTTCTCATACTTTAGGCCGTTTATTTACCATTCGACTAGACATTTTTAAACAAAAATTCTTTATGAAATTTATCAACAATTTCCTAAATCAACTGCCGCCTATTCTCTTCTATGGAATCGGTGGGGTTTTAGTCATTCAGGGGAATTTGTCAATTGGCGCTTTGGTGGCAGCGCTGGCAGCATATAAAGATTTAGTCTCGCCCTGGAAAGAACTGCTTGCCTACTATCAACAATTCCAAGATTCAAAAGTCCGCTACGAGTATATTCACGAGCAGTTCAACCCCGATGGAATTATCTCACTGACCGAACAAAACTCGACCAATACCGCCGATTACTCAGCGGGTCTGGCCATCCAACATTTGTATATTAAAAATGAGCGCGGCGATTTAATCAGCCAAAATATAAATCTGCGTATCCAGCCTGGCAGTCACATTAATATCATCTCAGACAGCGAAGTTTTACTAAAAAAACTGGCGATGAATATCGTTAACTTGGAGCCCATCGCCAATGGTTCTATCTTAATCGGCACACAAAAGCACACTGCTTTAGCCTCCCAAGAGCTGAGTAGAAACATCGCCTATATTGGCCCAGAGCCCTTTTTGATTGAAGGCAGCATTTTACAAAACATCAATTATGGGCTGCGCTTAATCCCTCCCCACATTGATCTCGCCACGCTGGCCCCCGAAGCTTTAGAGGCGTTGCATGAATCTACCGCCTCCGGTAATAGTACCGATGGTATTGATGATGTTTGGACCGATTTTGGCTTGGCCGGTATTGACGGCTGGCAAAACTTTTCTGCCTGGCTAAAAAGTCTGATGTCCTCGATTGGTGCACGACGCACAGTTTTTGAGTTTGGCCTCAAAGATTATATCGATCCACAGCAAATAGAGCCGACTATCCGCGATAAATTTTCACTCACCAAAGCAGACTTATTTACCAACCTGCGAGGCATGCAAGCTTCCGCCTTAGTTGAACGTTTTGATCAAGGGCAATACTGCCAACACTTAACTGTGATTGAGAATATTGCCTTTGGTCTGCTGGATACCGAAAACCAACAGCTAAGCTTGCAAGAGATAAGCAACGACCGCGATTTTACCGCGCTACTGGAAGAGGTGGGGCTCTATAAAACATTGCGCGATATTGGCCAAAAATTAGCTTACGACATTATTCATCACCTGGAAGAGAAAGATCCCAGCAGCCAGTTGCACCGCCAGTATCAGTCCTATGATGCAGATTTAATTTTAAGCCAGCTCACCGAGTGTATCGGTCGACCGGACCACTTGCCTAGCTGTGAGTTTTTATTAGGTATGGCTCTGGGCCTAAATGTTAGCGTGCATGGCGAGACTTGGATAGATCAATCTCTAAAAGCTCAACTAATTCAGCTGCGACAGAGAGTACGGGTCGCACCCATTGCTATTTTTGCTCAGCACATCGAACCACTGAGCAAAAAAAGTATGAACAAAAGACTAAGCTTGATGGAAAACTTGCTCTGGGGGTATGAAATAGACCCTAACAACTATCAAAAGCACCAACAGCTAGTCGATATAGTGGAGCGGGCGCTGATCGAAAATCAGGCGGATGCATTGGTCTTAATTATGATTGCGCTCTCTCAAGTAGGGATTCGCGGCGAGCGTCTACCACAGCTAGCCAAACAGAATATTCAACTGATGCGCGCCTTAATGAAACGCCCAAAAGTACTGATCATGCACAACGCCCTACCGATAAAAAGCGACCTAGAATTCCAGCAATTATTAAGCGGTATTAAACAGCTATTACCGCAGACCAGTATCATAATTCTCTCCGGCAAAAAAAGAGTCACTGCCGACTGGATTGAGTACTACCAAATGGACATCAACGGCTTGCAAAAAACCACCCTGCAAGCGCTGAGTTAACACTTATCAGCAGTAGCTCATTCAACTCTGACAAAGCACTTATTAACAGTTACAATAGTGCTTTTAAAATAGTGAAACTTTGTCACTAACCTGAATCCGTGACTTCACTGATTCAGCTATTAGCTTTTCAGCCGTTGTTTGTGTCACCTCACCCGCGGCCAAATTAGCGGCAAAGTTTCATCCTGATATAGGCAGTTAAAATGCGAGTATGTGGTATCGAGTTAAAAGGGGCAGAGGCCATTATCTGCTTGTTAGATTATCAGCAGGGGGCTTTTACTATACCCGATTGCAGAACACGGCAGTTTACAGTGTCAAACTCTGCGGCAGCAGAATCTGTTCGCGACTTTCAATTTAGTGTAAAAAAATTGATTGAAGATTATAAAATTGAACAATTGGTGATCGTCGAGCGCATGCAAAAAGGCAAATTTGCCGGCTCATCCACCAGCTTTAAATTAGAGGCCGCTCTGCAGCTAATCGATCTGCCGGTAACCCTGATGACCACCACCCAAATCAAAGAGTGGATTAAGCGCAATCCGCTGGATGTTGCGGTCACCGAGCTCGGCTTGAAAAAATTCCAACAGGCGGCCTTTAGTGTCGCTTACGCGCATCAGAACAAAGACCTTTATTCCCATGCAGATGATGCTGAGTAGTCACAGCACTCTTGAGTAAGTATCTCTAAGTATCGCAGCGACAATATCCATCGCTCCCTTGGGAATCTCTGAATAAACCTCAGAGCTTCCCAACTGTTCTTTTCAGCGCCAGAAGTAATCGACCAAAATATTATATCCTAGCCATATTTTTAGCAGACAATCGCTAGTTTCAACTTGAAAGAAGCACAATCATACCCATAAACTAGCGACAGCTAGCTACCACCATAAACACCGCTGTATGAGTCATCTGCACAGCCCGTATAGCTACCCTTATCTGGGATTGGCTACTAACTCAGCAAATCACTACCTTTTCCACGCACAGACAAAATTTATCAATCTAGCCTTAGCGAGAAGCCATACGAATGGAAGCGCATCTTAAGAATTTTATCTACAAATACAGTGGCGCAGCACAACTCAAAGTTCTGCTGTTAACCTTGATGATTTTTCCAATACTGTATTTTTCGCTTGAATTACCCAAAATGATCATCAATGATGCAATCACTGCAGCCAGTACCAGTGAGCATAGTATTTTTGGCATTCTCTTCAATTCGACCGATTTTTTACTGATTCTCTGCACTACTTTATTATTCACGGTACTGGTGAATGGCGCTTTTAAAATGCGCATTAATACTTTTAAAGGCATTATTGGCGAGCGTATGGTTAGGCGCTTACGCTACCAATTAATTAATCAGCTACTAAGCTTTCCGCCCGCTAAATTTCAGCGTATCTCCCAAGGTGAAATCATTTCGACGATCACCTCTGAGACAGAGCCACTGGCGGGCTTCATTGGCGATAGCTTAGCGCAACCACTCTTTCAGGGTGGCACTATGTTGACCATCTTAATTTTTATGTTTATGCAGGATCCTATCTTAGGCTTAGTCGCCATATCGATGATTCCACTGCAGGCCTATATCATCCCCAAGATGCAAAAAAAATTAAACCTGCTGAAAAAACAGCGAGTAGCTGTCGTCAGACAGTTTTCCAGTCAAATTGGCGAAGCGGTAGATGGGCAGCGTGAAATAAAGCTGCAGGGTACCCAGCGCTACCACTTAGCCCAATTCTCCTCGACTTTGGGCCGTTTATTTAAGATTCGCTTCAATATTTTCAAATTGAAATTTTTCATGAAATTCATCAATAATTTTTTGAATCAGCTACCACCGATCCTCTTTTATGCGGTGGGCGGAATTTTAGTGATCAAAGGACAATTGAGTATCGGGGCTTTAGTGGCTGCACTAGCGGCCTACAAAGATTTAGTCTCCCCCTGGAAAGAGCTACTTGCCTACTACCAACAATATCAAGACGCTAAAGTTCGCTATGAATACATCCAGGAACAATTCAATCCTGAGGATTTAAGCCGATACGTGGCACAAACTGCCGACAATCTCGCCAACTTTACTGCAGGGCTCAACGTACAAAATCTCTATATTAAAAACGAGCGGGGCGATTTCATCAGCCAAAATATCAACTTACACATTGCCCCAGGTAGCCATCTAAATATTTGTAGCGACAATGACACTCTACTCAAGCGACTGGCCATGAACATTGTCAACTTAGAGCCAATTGCCGCAGGTGATATTAAGATAGGCAACACTAGCATCAGCCAATTGGCCAGCCACTCTTTAAGCACCAACATTGCCTACATCGGTCCAGAGCCATTTTTGATCGAGGGAACTATCTTACAAAACATCAATTACGGCTTGCGCCACCTTCCCCCCACAACCAGCCGTTCGCTGTTAACTCAGCAGCAATTACTGGCGATTCAAGAGTCGAGTGCCTCGGGCAATAGCACCGACAGCATTGACGATGTCTGGACTGATTTTGCAATGGCCGAGGTCGATGGCTGGAAAAACTTATCGCTGTGGTTGCAAGACACTATGTCGGCAATAGGCGCGAGGCGGACGGTCTTTGAGTTCGGTCTCAAAGATTATATTGATCCGCTGGCAATAGCCCCGACTATTCACGACAAATTTTCTATCACTAAAGAGGATTTGTTTACTAGCTTAAGAGGCATGGAAGCAGATGAGTTGATCGAGAGATTCGACATCAACAGTTACAGTGACCATTTAAGCCTAGTGGAAAATATCGCCTTTGGTTTAATCGATCATCAGACCGAGCATCAGACCTTACAGGCGATTAGTGATCACCCGCCCTTTGTCGCCGCCCTACTAGAAATAGGCATCTATATAGAGCTGCGAGATATTGGTAAAAGACTGGCGCAGCATATCATTCAGCAACTGGAGGAATTAGGCCCCGAGCAACAGCTCAACAATAGTTATCGATTTTATGATGTTGAATGCGTAAGAGGTAAGCTGGCGGACTGCATTGGCCGTCCCAACCACTTACCTGCCTGTGAATTTTTATTGGGTTTAGCCCTCAGTTTCAGGGGCCATCTGCACGACCATACTTGGATATCACAATCGCTTAAAAATAAGCTACTGACCTTGCGCTCGCAACTTATTTCATCGCCCATCAGTCTGTTATCAGAGAATTTTGAGCCATTGCGCAAAGGCCGAATGAACCGACGTTTAACGGTAATGGAAAATTTACTCTGGGGCTTTGAAAGAGATCCACACAATCATCAGCAGCAGCAAAAATTAGTAGATATTGTCGAGCAGGCGCTCATCGAGAACCAGGCCGAAGCGCTGGTACTAATTGTTATCTCTCTGTCACAAGTAGGTATTCGCGGCGAGAGATTACCGACCGTCGCCAAACAGAATATACAATTGCTTCGCGCGCTGATGAAGCGTCCAAAAGTACTGCTAATGCACAATGCTCTGCCCGCCAAGAATAACGCTGAAGTTAAACAGTTATTAGCGGGGATTAGAGGAATTTTGCCCGACACTACAGTGATTATTTTATCACCGCACAAAAGGGTGTCTGCCAGCGATGTTAGCTACTATCAACTCGACCTACAGGGCCTGCATAAACTCCCTCAACTAGTGGAGATAGCCGAGTGAGTGACCTGCCGATTAGCGCGGTACTTCCGCAACTTATCAGCGCGCTGTCGAGCGTCGATGCGGTGGTTTTAGAAGCGCCTCCAGGGGCCGGTAAAACAACCTTGGTACCTCTGGCGCTGCTTGGCCAAGATTGGCTGGGAGAACAAAAAATACTGCTGCTCGAGCCGCGGCGTATCGCCGCTAAATCGGCGGCGATACGCCTCAGTGAAAATTTAAAACAGCCGGTAGGTCAGCAAGTTGGCTATCGTATCCGCATGGAGACAAAGGTCGGCGCCGCCAGCATAATCGAAGTAATCACTGAGGGCATACTCACTCGAATGCTCCAGCAAGACCCCAGTTTAGAAGGAGTGGGGCTAATTATTTTTGACGAATTTCACGAGCGCAGTTTAAACAACGATTTAAACTTGGCACTCTGCCTTGAAGGGCGTGAATTATTTCGCCAAGAACTGCCGCTAAAGTTACTGTTAATGTCCGCCACCTTAAACGGCAGTGCCACCGCTAGCATACTTGGCAATGCACCCATTATTAGAAGCGAAGGTCGCAGCTATCCGGTGGAAATTTTTTATAGCGCAGCTCTCTCCCCGCGTCAACTTGCCCAAGCTAAGTATGCATCTGACACTTTAGAAGTGCGAATTGCCAACCTCATCAAGCAGCTAGTCAGCCAACAAAACGGCAGTATTTTAGTGTTTTTGCCCGGCCAGCGAGAAATTCTAAAAGTAGCAGAGCTAGTCAGACAAACCATCGATCTTGATTTAGAAAACCTGCAAATAGCCCCACTATATGGCAATTTGAGTTTTGCACAGCAACAGCAAGCCATTCAGCCTGTGGATAAAGATTTTCGTAAGATAGTGCTGGCCACCAATATCGCTGAAACCAGTATTACCATCGCCGGCATCACGACCGTGATCGACAGCGGCCTGTGTCGGCGTGCAAGTTACGATGCCAGCACTGGCATCACGCGCTTAAACACCCAAAAAATATCTCAAGCCTCCAGCGAGCAACGCGCCGGCAGAGCCGGCAGAACCGCCCCAGGCGTTTGCTATAGGCTGTGGAGCGAAGAGCAGCAGCAGAGCTTAGCCCCCTTTGAAGTGCCGGAGATACTCACCGCCGACCTCAGCCATTTAGTCCTCAACTTACTGCTGTGGGGCAACACTGATTTCACCGATTTAGCGTGGTTAAACCCACCCAGAGCAGCACAAATACAACAGGCGCTGCAGTTACTGACTAAACTAAAGGCTGTCACCTATACAGGCGCTGTAGTACAGCTAACCAAACACGGCGAGCAAATGTGCCGGTTGCCAATGGAGCCGCGACTCGCTCACTTGTGTCTGAGTGCAGCTAGACTAGGCATTGCAGCACTAGGTTGTGATTTAGCAGCGCTACTGGCAGAAAGTGACCCATTGCAAGAGCGTCAAGTAGATATTCTACTCAGAATCCACGCCCTCAATAGCCCCTCAGCTAAGCATCCTAAACAGCGCCATAACTGGGAGAGAATCAAGCGCCAAAGCCGGCAATTCCAGCAGACACTCGCCCAAGCTGGGCCTTTATCCGACCCTATCGATATAGATGCCAGTGCCGAGCGCTTAGACTTACCACAACAAGTAGCTATGCTGATTGCGCTTACTTGGCCGGAGCGAATCGGCCAGCGTGTCAGTGACAGCGAAACAGAGTACAAACTCGCCAATGGCCGCAGAGCCGAACTGGGATTTACCGATCAATTAGTCAAATCTGACTATCTGGCGATTGCCCATTGCGGAGGGAAAAAACAGCAGCATAATGATCAAATTTACCTGGCCTGTAAATTGCAAAAAATACTTTTCGAACAATACCTACAACCATTAATTAGCGAGCAGCAAGCGCTGTTTTGGGATGACCAAGCCGATCGATTACGGGCGGAAAACTATCAAAAAATCGGTCAAATAATCCTCAGTAGCAAAAAAACAGCCACGGTAGATGTCGCCAAAAAACGGCAGTTAATCCTAGAACTGGTAGCTAAACGCAACTTGCAAATACTACCTTGGAATAAAAAATTACAGCAACTGCGCGCCAGGGTTAATTTTTTACGAATCAATAGCCCGCAGTCAAAGCTGTGGCCCGATCTGTCAGATGATTTTTTATTAGCCAACTTAGAGCAGTGGCTCGCCCCGTACCTCAGCGATAATTTTGTCGATCAGTTTAAAAAGCTTGCACAACTTAACTCTCTGGACTTACCTAACATTATTGCCAACTTATTACCTTGGCCGCTACCTCAACAGTTAGATCAGCAAGCGCCCATTCACTACTGCGTACCTTCTGGCTCGAAGATCAGTATAGATTACAGTCAATCCCCGCCGATACTAGCGGTAAAGCTACAGGAAATGTTTGGTTGCACAACCACTCCAGTGATAGCTCAGAGCAACGGCAGAAAAGGCGTGGCACTACAATTACACTTGCTGTCCCCCGCCGGTAAACCGCTGCAAATAACCCAAGATATAGGTAATTTTTGGCACACTAGCTACCTGGAGGTAAAAAAGGAGATGAAAGGAAAATATCCCCGCCACCCTTGGCCCGATGATCCTCTCACTTTTGCAGCCACTAAAAAAACCAAGCGTCGGCTAGCGCAAGAGCTGAACAACTAAGCAGTCTCACATCCACTCTATTACCAGCGGTTTAGATTACTTTGAAAATACTATTACTCAGTGCGTATGATGCAGACAGCCACCAATACTGGCGAAAGGGCCTAGTCGCCAATTTCCCACAGCATCAATGGCAAGTACTGACTTTAGCGGCCCGCTATTTCTCCTGGCGAGTGCGCGGCAACAGCCTCAGCTGGGCCTTTGGTGAGCAAGCGGCTATCCTAAAACAAGATTATGATCTGATCATCGCCACTTCAATGACCGATTTATCGGCGCTGCGCGGATTCATACCGTCGCTCGCGAGCATCCCCACCTTAGTCTATTTTCATGAAAATCAATTTGCCTACCCCACCTCTACTAAGGCACGCACCAATGTTGAACCGCAAATTCTAAACCTATACACGGCGCTAGCCGCTGATCAGCTAGTTTTTAACAGCAATTATAATCTGCAAACTCTACTGACAGGCGCCGAACAGCTACTCAACAAACTTCCCGATCAAGTTCCCACTAATATCATCGCCCTAATCAAAGCTAAAGCAACGGTACTTCCAGTGCCTTTAATAGAGTCTGCCACTGGCAATCAATTAGCGACAGCAGCCATTAGCACTGTTTGGGATCAATACGGGAACCTGAATATCCAGCAGCGACCGCTGCTAATAGCTTGGGCAGCCCGATGGGAGTATGACAAAGGGCCGGTCAAATTACTGGCGATTGTCAAAGAACTCGTAGCGCGGCGGGTTAATTTTAGACTTTGCATTATGGGACAGAAATTCAGACAAGTACCCAGTGAATTCGCCACACTGCAGAGCGAGTATGCAGAATATATTGATCAATTTGGCTACACTGAGAGCCGTGCAGAGTATCAGCGCTGGCTGGCGCAGGCAGACATTTTTTTGTCGACCGCCATCCATGAGTTTCAGGGTTTATCTGTCTTGGAGGCCTTTAATGTCAACTGTGTTCCCGCACTGCCCAACCGCCTGGTCTACCCCGAACTTTTTGCCAGCCAATACCTCTACGCAGCAGACTTGGATCTAGCAACTGAGGCGAGAGCCGCCTGTCAGCTAATGATCGAGCAGTGGGAGATGCTTAAAAATGCTAATTATTTTCCAGCCGAGCTGGATTTAAGCTGGAAAAAGCTCAAACCTAGCTATCAGAAAGTTATTGACCAATTGCTGATCGCACGGCACTAGATTGAGTAATAGCTCAATTATGTAGGCCCTCTGTTTACAAGTCACATCTGCCGCTGGCAGGCAGAGGAACTTGTGTTTAAGGCCACGCGACAAGCCGCACGAACATCCCGTACACCCGACCGGATATAGATATTGTTCAGAGAATCCTTAACCGTCTAATACTATTTCATAATTTATAGCGATCCAATGATGATTTCTCCCGTAATACAGTTACTTAATAACCCACATTGTGTAACAAAAACCCACGATTTATATATTTTAGACTACTCTTAGTTACATATAATGCCGAATTTTTCGGACCATTAAGGAGAATCCACAAATGCAATTTATTCGGGATATGTCACTTAGATTAAAACTACTGAGCTTTAGTGCCGTTATGTTATCACTGCTAACTGTTAGCTTCGGCTACTCAATCTATTCTTTGAGCAGTATTGGCCATGAATTGGAAAATATCGTCAAAGAAGATATGCCCTTGATTGATAAAGTTGGCCATATAACCATAGTCCAGCTAGAGCAAGCTATTTCATTTGAAAAGGCTTTACACTACGGTACAAAAATTTCCGATCGCACTCTTATTGGTAAAAAGCCCAAGATTTCTACCTTGGAAAAATACGCAATGAGCATTCAAAACTTTGCTGATGGCAACTCTGAGATTGAAGATTTATTTCAAACAGCCCAAGCAATCACCCACCATGATGCGGCGTTTTCGAACCCTGATCTAAAAGCCAAAATGGCGGAAATTAGTGATGCACTGAGTGCCATTGAAAATGCCCACAAAAAGTATGCACAACACGCCTATGAAATTTTCACTTTAATCGATAATAGTCAGCTGGATAACTTAGAGGAGCTAATCGAAAAAGTAGAACACGAAGAAGTGAAATTAGATAAAGCCACCGAATCATTACTTTTTAATATCCAAAAATTCACCGCCAACGGTGCAACACTTGCCTATCAACACGAAAAAAAGGCAGTTAACATATTGCTGGTCATTGCAGCATTTAGTTTCATCTTTGCCATCAGTCTAAGTTTATTAATTAGTAACTATATTGTCGGTGGTATTATGACAGCCATTGATGCCGCTAGGGGAGATTTGTCACAAGATATACGAGTTAGAAGTAAAGATGAAACCGGCGATTTATTAGTCGCTATGAATGAAATGAAAAGCAAACTACTCAACATGGTGGAAGACATTGTCAAAGTAAGTGGCAAGCTTAATAATTACTCCAAGGAGATGAGTGCAACGACCCATCACACCAGTATAATAATATCCAAACAACGTGATGAAACCGAATCGCTGGCCGCTGCTATGCAACAAATGACCGCCACTAATCGTCAAGTATCGGTAAACATCGCCGAAACCACAAATTTTGCTAATAATGCCACCCTTTTGACTTCTCAAGGTAGCGTCGTCATCGAATCAACGGTGCAAGATATAGGTAAATTATCGACTAAAATTGACTCGGCAGCACTCACAATTGATCAATTGAAAAGTCACAATAACGAAATCACCACTATCATGGGGGTCATTGAAGGCATTGCAGAACAAACCAATTTGTTAGCGTTAAATGCCGCGATTGAAGCCGCGCGTGCCGGCGAGCAAGGCAGGGGGTTTGCGGTAGTAGCTGATGAAGTACGCACTCTGGCGGTACGTACTCAAGCTTCCACTAAAGAGATTAAAAATATGATTGATAAACTACAAACAGGTACTAACTCGGCTGTCGAAATAATGCAACAGAGTTTAGAGCAAACCCATAGCGCAGTTAGCAGCGCCACTAAATCAGGGGCTTCATTTGCAACCATTGCCGATGAAGTGACTCAAATCAGCACTAAGTGTGGACATATTTCAGCGGCGGCAAACGAACAAGAAGCTGTCAGTGAAAAAATCAGTTGCAGTATTTCCCATATAAATAAAGTTTCAATTGAAACGGCTGCCGATGCAGAAAAAACCTCAAAAACCAGTCAAGAATTAGTAAAAATGGCTGAACAGCTCAATGAGTTAGTCTCTCAATAT
>ASZJ01000203.1 GCA_000416275.1 Osedax symbiont Rs1 | reverse complement strand
CACAGAGCACAGAGAAGAGATTAAAAGCATCTTTTGCTATGGCGGAGACACAGGGCTAATCAGGTAAAGCTTTATTGAAACTAGGGTTTGATAGGTGGTTTGCTAGGGAAATGCTTATTAAGCCACACACTTCTAACGCACAGTGAAGTTCGTGATTAAGACCATCCTGAATCCGTGACTTCAAAGTGAATACAGAGTGTAAGATATTGGTTTTACAGTGGAATTGAAAAATCTTAGCTGCACCCGTAGGTTCAGCGGGCATTTTTATAGATGACTGGTTCTCGCGAAAGCCGGCACTAACTGTTCTGTACGCCTCATAGAGGCAGGAAAGATAGCGATTAAGACAGGTTACCGATGCTCTGAAAAAATTAATTTTTGTACGCCTCATAGAGGCAGGACAAACTGGCGATTAAGACAACGGCTATAGATAAACTGGTACTCTGGAAAAAACCGTTAACACAGAGTACTAATTTGGCAGCGCAGCCCGTAAGGCTGGACTTATGCAGAACTAGCCAATCAAGCTCCTGAAGGCAGGGATTTTAGAAGATCTCTTCAGAATTCAAAGTACTAGGGGCGGTATCAGTCGCCTCTTTTACTTTTATCCGATCGATGCTTTCATTATCTTTACCTCGTTCAATGATAATTTCCACACGTCGATTAATCGCGCGATTGGCCGCGGTATTATTCGGTGCTAGCGGTCGAGTATTCGCTCGGCCAACGATTTCAAATTTCTTCTGCTTAATCCGCACATCGGCGAAAATCTCATTGGCTACCGCCAGTGCACGCGCGGCTGATAAATCCCAGTTCGAGACAAATATTTTACCATCGGCACGGATATTATCGGTGTGCCCCTCAATGCTAATTTTGCCTTTGATGTTTAGTAATAAATCACGAATTTTAGCAATCACTGGAATATAATCGTCTTTCAAGCGAGCCGAGCCCGAGACAAAAGAGCCTTTTTCTTGTACGCGAATGATGGTTTTTTTGCCATCGGTTTCAATTTCAATACTCCCCTCATCGATTTCTTCGCTCAAGACAGCAGCAAACTGAATCGCATCTTTTTTAGCTTGTTCTTTTTTCTCCTGATCTTTTTGTCGCTCAGCTTCGCCCTGCAAGCTATCTAGCACATCAGACTCCCCCTTTTCCGATCGAATATCCAAAGTATTCATATCGTTATTAACCGTCATTTGTCGCACTTCGTTTAAAGGGGTAGGTTCAGGTCTGCCGGGACTGAACTCCTGAGCAATGATGGATGTGCCCTTAGGCACATCTTCTACTTTAATTTGATTTTGTACGCCAAACGCCTCGCGCATTGACCCGGCTAATTGCTTAAACTTGAGCACATCCATTTCAGAGAAGGACAGCAGCAAAACGAAGAAGCACATCAGCAGCGCCATCAAATCCCCAAAGGTGGCCAGCCAAGCTGGCAGGCCGGGGACACAGACCGGACAATCTTCAGCTTCATCACTCATCAGCTTTACTCCTCATCCGCTGGGCGTTTTTTCTCAGGTAAGTAATTACGTAGCATTTGCTCAATAACCCGCGGATTTTGTCCCGCTTGAATGGCTAACAAACCATCGATAATCAACGCTTGATTTAACTCTTCTTCATCGCGACGCACCGTTAACTTGTCCGCAATGGGGATGGCAATCATGGTGGCCAACATAGATCCATATAAGGTAGTCAACAGCGCAACCGCCATCGCTGGACCAATCGATTTAGGATCACTCATATTGGACAACATCTGTACTAAACCGACCAAGGTACCAATCATTCCCATCGAGGGGCCGACATCTGCTATTGCGGTAAAAATACCAATCGCCGCTGTGTGACGATCAGTAGTTAGCTTTTTCTCTTTGTTTAATAAGGTTTTAACGACTTCAGGATCATGACCATCAACTAACAGTTGAATGCCCCTATTCATAAAATCAACACTGGCTTCCTTTTCTTCCAGTGACAGTAAACCGCCTTTGCGAGCGGCATCTGCCATATCGACAGTTTCAGCGATGATGTCTTCAATCTTTACCGATTTAAACATAAAGGCTTTACCCATCACTTTACCCATACCAAGAAATTGGCCTAAAGTGAACTTCATCAATACGACAAAGATTGATCCTCCCAAAACAATTAACATTGAAGGGGTGTTGATAAAAACACCGACATCTCCACCAGTTGCCATGGCGGCAATAACGATACCGAACGCACCTAAAAGACCAACCAGTGTGGCTATATCCACATGAAACTCCTATAAATTTGTTTGCTGAATAACAATATAATATTGGACGCTCTGTACCGGAATCAAACCACAAAATCATACAAAACTGAAAAAAAAAATTTTAAAAAATATTTTTTACAACTATTTAAAAAGTATACGAAAAAATTACTAATGTGCAACCAATAGCGCAAATAGATGCAGATAACCTGCACTATTTAACAAAATATCAATCTGTCTTAAAAAATAAGCCAATTTAGCCGACAAATCAAGCCTCACATTGCCCGTGCTCAACATCCACAAATGCCGATTGCTGACTGCTCTGTTTAACCAGGAGTACTAGTTAATCGCAACCTGCTTTACATCTATTGTAAGCCCGGTTACTTTTGACTATCATCTATGCTGTTTTCGACACTTACAGATATGTCGGCTGAACTTGCTACATATTGAGACCTTTGCAGTATTATTACACGAGTTAATATTGCGCACACACCACAGGATTAAAAATGCCCGCCAAGAAACAAGCGCCAACATTTGAGCAATCGCTGGCCGATTTAGAAACTTTAGTAAGCAAAATGGAAGCTGGAGATCTATCTCTTGATGAATCGCTAGCCGCATTTGAAGACGGGGTTAAATTGACACGCGACTGTCAAAAAATGCTCGATGAAGCACAGCAAAAAGTACAAATTTTAACTGAGAGAAATGGTCAGTTAATCAGTACTGATTTTTCAGCAGATACATAATACTGAGAATATTGAGTGACTTTAATAAAGCAATTAACTCGCTATCAGCAACGAGTAGAAGCCGAGCTTGAACAGCGCCTAGCACACGGCTCTATTCAAAGTTCACTGCAACAAGCCATGCGCTACAGTACTTTGAATGGTGGTAAGCGGATTAGACCTGCGCTAGTTTATCTAGTAAATCAATCCCTTGGCGGTAGTTTATTAAATGCTGACAGCGCAGCTTGTGCTATAGAAGCACTACATAGTTACTCTTTAGTACACGACGACTTACCCGCCATGGACGATGATAATCTTCGCCGCGGCAAAGCGACTTGTCACCTCCAGTTCGATGAAGCTACCGCTATTTTAGCGGGTGATGCGCTACAGTGCATCGCATTCCAATGGCTGTCTCAGCAAAACAATCAACTCAGTGCGAAACGACAATTACAGATGCTGCAAGTACTCACTAAAGCCAGCGGTGATTCAGGCATGGTCGCTGGGCAAGCCTTTGATTTGGCTAATGTTGGCAAGGCTCTGACGCTTGCTGAACTAGAGGAAATGCACCGTTTTAAGACCGGCGCGATACTCAGTGCCGCCGTCGAACTCGGGATCATCAGTAGCAATAGAGAAATCAGCGATGAGCTAAGGCTGGCACTCCTGAGCTATGCCGATGCAATTGGTTTAGCCTTTCAGGTACAAGATGATATTTTGGATATTGTCGGTGACACCGCCACTTTAGGCAAACCGCAGGGCTCAGACATCGCAGCCAACAAACCAACATATCCTGCTTTATTGGGTTTAGACGGCGCCCGTGAAAAACTCTCACAGCTCTACCAGCAAGCACTAGCTGCTAGCCAGTGCCTGGGGGATAGAGGCGTCCCCTTGCAGCAACTTGCCAAATATATCGTTGAACGAAGCCACTAATGTACCATACAATCCCCGACACTAGACCCAGCACGCCGCTACTTGACAGCATTAATCAGCCCCAAGACTTAAGATTACTCGCTGCTCAACAACTTCCTGAGCTCGCCATACAGCTGCGCTCTTTTTTACTTTACAGTGTCGGCCAAACCGGCGGGCACTTTGGTGGCGGCTTGGGAGTGGTGGAGTTAACCATCGCTTTACACTACTTATTTGATACCCCTCATGACCACTTGGTATGGGATGTCGGCCATCAAAGTTACCCGCACAAAATCTTGACCCAGCGCCGCGAGTCGCTGCTCAGTATTCGGCAATTAGATGGCTTACATCCTTTTCCCGACCGGCTTGAAAGTGTATTCGATGATTTTGGAACAGGCCACTCCAGCACCTCGATTAGCGCCGCGCTGGGATTCTGTATTGCCGATCGCTTAAACCACTTAGAGCATTACAGTATCGCGGTGATTGGCGATGGTGCACTAACCGCTGGAATTGCTTTTGAAGCGTTAAATCACGCCTCGCACGTCGATGCAAACTTGCTGGTGATTCTTAATGACAACGATATGTCTATCTCAAAAAATGAGGGTGGGCTGGCAAAATATTTGGCTGGCAAGCTTAAATCCAGCGACGCTGGCACTGCCAATACCGCGCTGTTTGAAGCATTGGCCTTCGCTTATACTGGCCCGATTGACGGCCATGATATCCCCGCACTTTTAAGTGCTTTGCAAAAGCTAAAAACCCAGTCAGGCCCCCAGTTCTTACACATCATCACCAAAAAAGGCAAGGGGTTTTCACCCGCTGAATCAGACCCTGTCGGCTATCACGCCATCACTAAAATAGAATCATTAGCCGCCACTTCGAAATCGGCTAAAGCCAAAACTTTTGCCAACATTTTTGGTCAATGGCTGCTAACTACTGCCGCCAGAGACCCCAAGCTAGTCGCCATAACGCCCGCCATGAAAGAGGGCTCTGACCTGGTGGATTTTGCCAAAGAATATCCGCAGCGGTATTTTGATGTGGCAATCGCCGAGCAACACGCCCTGACCTTTGCCGCGGGCTTAGCTTGTGCCGATATAAAACCGGTGGTGGCAATCTACTCCACTTTTTTACAGCGCGGCTACGACCAGTACATTCACGATATAGCAATCCAAAAGCTCAACGTTATTCTGGCGATCGACCGGGCGGGTCTAGTGGGTCAAGACGGTCCCACTCATGCTGGCTGCTACGATATTGCCGCACTGCGCTGCATTCCCAATACTGTAATCATGACCCCAAGTAACGAGCGGGAGCTATGGCTAGCTCTGAACACCGCTCACCGGCATACGGGCCCGATAGCAATAAGATATCCACGGGGCTCTGGCGATGGCGGTGCTGTGGATAAAAACAATCACACTGTCGATTTAGGGACCGCTAAGCTGTTGCGGCGCAGCCACAACAATACTGGCCAGGCACTGCTAAATTTCGGCCCTTTATTAGACAGCGCTAAAATAGTCGCTGCAGAGCTGGATTTGACCTTAGTCGATATGCGCTTTGTAAAACCTTTAGATGAGACTTTGCTATGCCAGTTGGCGACTGACCATCAACATTTTTTCACCTTAGAAGATCATGCAATCGCCGCTGGAGCTGGCTCTGCTGTCAGTGAATTTTTGGCGAGTAAAGCCGTGACCTTTACTCATTTAGGCATCCCAGACAAATTGATTCCCCACGCAACGCGAGAGCAACAGTTAACAATCTGTGGGTTAGATGTGCAGGGGATTCGAGCGGCGGTATTAAAATATAGAGCGGCAGGGTAGCCATTTATGGACATCGCTCGGTGTTATGAAAAAATTGAGCGACATTTTAGCTAATGGCAAGCAGACAGCCAGGCTAAGGTAGCAAAGCCAAGCTTTATATACTTATGCCCAATACAGCTGAAAAGATTACCTGATTGACCATCATACTCCGCTCAACTTGGCGACTATCTAATAAAGCACTTAATTTCAACAAGTTAAGAAGTTGCATTATGTTTCTATGATTTAATAATGGTTTAGACACAGGGCTAATCAGGAAAGATTATGCTTTAGAGTCTTCCAGCAAGTGCCCTAACTTACCTGCCTTAGTCGCTAGGTAACCAGCATTGTGACTATTTTTTCCCACTTGAATCGGCTCTCTGCTACTCACCTGCACGCCAAACTCTTCCATAGCGGCAACTTTTTTCGGATTATTGGTCATCAACCGCAGCCGCTTTATGCCAAAGTGTTCTAACATCGGCAGGCACATACTGTATTCACGCAGATCCGCATCAAAGCCTAAATGCTCATTCGCCTCGACGGTATCAGCACCTTGATCTTGTAGATGATAAGCCTTAATTTTATTCAGCAAACCTATGCCGCGCCCCTCTTGACGAAGATATAAAAGGATACCGCGACCTTCTTTAGCAATGCGCGTCAGTGCTTCTTGAAGCTGAAAACCGCAGTCGCAACGCAAGCTAAACAAAGCGTCACCGGTTAGACACTCCGAGTGTATTCGGGCCAGTACCGGTTGCTCAGTGCTCACATCACCATACACCAATGCAATGTGTTCCTTGCCGGTCACCGTGTCTTCAAAGCCAACCATAGTAAAAGTCCCCATCGGCATAGGTAACTTAGATTCGGCGATATAACGTATATTAGTTTTCACAGTCTGATCTTTTACGGACACTTATTACCTCTACCTTACAACTTAGCTTGCAGCCTCGTTTTGATGTTTACAAAGACCGCTCAATACCTATATGTGGGCACTAAACTGGTATTTACAACAAAAAATAATTAATTAAATGCAAGCAACCCAACGCCATTAACCCAGCCACTATGTCATCGACCATAATGCCTAATCCACCGGCGACGTTTCTATCAATCCAGTCAATCGGCCAAGGCTTTAGAATATCGAAAAATCTAAATAAAGCGAACCCCAAAACGACAGTGGTAAAACTGACAGGGATGGCGATCATGGTAATCCAGAAGCCGGCAAACTCATCCCAGACGATACTGGGATCATCATGCACTCCCATATCGTCTGCGGTTTTGCCACAGATGTGCACACCGTAAGTACAGGCGGCGATCACCAGTATTATATATAACCATAGCGGCAGTAGCGACAACAGTAAAAACAAGGGGATGGCCGCTAATGTACCGAAAGTGCCCGGTGCTTTAGGTGCCAAGCCACTGCCAAAACCAAAGGCTAATAAATGCACCGGATCCTGGAGCTTTTCGGGTAGTTTAGATTTGTAATCAAATTTCACTGTTATTTATTACCTTGAGTTTAGCTATGTTTA
Source organism: Osedax symbiont Rs1 (assembly GCA_000416275.1). GTDB lineage: Bacteria > Pseudomonadota > Gammaproteobacteria > Pseudomonadales > Balneatricaceae > Rs1. Next base: position 28,275 of record ASZJ01000203.1, on the reverse strand, counting down.
GAAATGCTTATAACCGGCAGCAGAAATATCCCGCCACTGCCCATCCCGCATCAGTTGCAAACCATTACCCGCCGTTATTGTACCGACAGCAGTAACTGCTACATTATGATTTTGCAGACGTTTTTGCAAGCTAGGCCAGTCTTTGAGCGGCACCGTAAAACACAATTCAAAATCTTCTCCGCCATTCAAAGCCCACTCTAAAGCCAATTCACCAGCCACTTGCTGTAGTGCTAACGAGCGCGGTATCAATGCTGCATCTAACTGCGCTGCGACTTTTGACTGGGTGAGAATATGCTGTAAATCGGCCAAAAAACCATCTGACACATCAATACAAGCGGAGGCACTGTCTTTGATCAACAAGCCGGTAGCTATTCTTGGGGACGGTCGGTAGTAACGAGTTCGCAGATAATCATGCTCGGGATTTGCAATGTCACTGCCAAGCAAGCTTAAACCTGCCCGGCTATCGCCCAAGCTACCACTGACACAAATAACGTCTCCGACACTGGCGCCACTGCGCAGCAATGCAGCACCTTTAGCGACGAAGCCTTGTACTTGGACCGTTAAGGTAAGCGGCCCTCTAGTGGTATCTCCACCGACTAAGCTCAGCTGATAAGCCGCTGCCGCCGCACTGAGGTTCTCGCTAAACTCTTGCAGCCAATCGGCGCTGAGTTCTGGCAAGGTCAGGGCTAAGGTAAAACTATTCGGTTCAGCCCCCATCGCAGCGAGATCACTAACCGCAGATCCTAGTAGACGCCAGGCGATATTAGCTGCAGATGCTCCCCTGAGAAAGTGCACCCCCTCAACTAAAGTATCAATTGAAAAGACTAATTCAGTAGCGTCCGGTATTTGCAAGATCGCGCAGTCATCACCAATGCCTTTGACAATGGCATGGTTGCGCTGAGCAGCCTGAAAATTTGGCTGTTCAAAATAGCGTTTTATCAGTGCGAACTCGTCCATCATTAACTATTTCTTTTTGTTAGCTTCGTGACGGGCGCGTATTTCTACCATTCTGACGCGCTGAGCCAGCTTATCGAGAATGCCATTGACGTATTTGTGACTTTCAGTGGCGCCAAATATTTTCGCCAGATCGACACTTTCATTGATCACTACTCGGTAGGGAACGCTTAGGCGATGAATCAATTCAAAACTACCGATCCGCAAAACCGCCCGTTCAATCGGGTCTAGATCATCTAAAGCACGATCTAGAAAAGGGCCGTAGGCCGCATCTAATTCAGTGCTATTACTAGAGACACCCCGTAAAATTTCACTAAACAAAGAGACATCGGTCTGCGACATATCATTATCAGTGCGAAACATCGCTTCAATTTCATTGATAGGCTGCCCAGCCATCTGCCAAGAGTACACAGCTTGCACTGCAAATTTACGCGCCGCGCGCCGCATTTCGGTTTTGGAAGCTTTTTTGTTGCTCTTCTGCGCTGGAGATGAGCCTTGATCTTGATCTTGTATCACTTAATTAAACCTCTAGGTTGCGCAGTACGCTAACCATTTCAATAGCAGACAAAGCAGCTTCTGCCCCTTTGTTTCCCGCTTTAGTACCAGAGCGCTCGATAGCTTGCTCGATACTGTTGACTGTTAAAATGCCGTTGGCAACTGGGATGTTAAAATCCATTGCCACTTGCGCCACCCCTTTAGAACTCTCGCCGGATACATACTCAAAATGCGGCGTGCCACCACGAATAACCGCCCCCAGAGCGATGATCGCATCATCTCTCTTTTGCGCGGCAACTTTCTGCACCACCAAAGGTATTTCAAAGGCACCAGGCACCCGTACTACCCGTACATCTTGATCTTTAATACCATGTCGTTTTAGAGTATCTAAGGCTCCTTGCAACAAGCTTTCAACCACAAAGGCGTTAAAACGACCGACCACAATAGTGTATTTACCACCACCTGAGACGTAGTCCCCTTCTATAATTTGTACTGACATTTTTCACCCTTTATTCGCAAGTAATGTATTCGCTAATCTCTAAGTCAAACCCAGATATTGCATTAAATTTTATTTGTGAGCTCATCAACTTCATTTTGCCGACATTCAGGTCGCGGAGTATTTGCGAGCCAGTACCGACTGTTAAATAAGCACCAGATGAGCTGTAGTTAGCGGGAGCTGGACGAGCAGAGGTTTTTACCAGCAATCGCTCTAAGGCCACTGCAAAGTCTTCCTTTTCGCCATTATCCAACAGCAGCACTACACCACTTTTTTCACTGGCTACTTTCGCTAATGCCTTGTCGACACTCCAGTGGACTTCACTGCCAAGCCCCACCATATCGCGCAGTTCATCACCGCGCATATGCACTCTGACCAAGGTCGGTTGACTGTTATCAACAACCCCTTTGACGAACGCTAGATGAGTGACATTTTGAATAGAGTCAGAGTAAGAAATACAGTTGAATTCACCGTACTTAGTGGTAACTAAGGTTTCACTGGTGCGCTCAATGGTATGCTCGTTAGTGGTCCGATAGTGTATTAAATCAGCAATAGTGCCGATTTTCAGCTGGTGCTTTTCAGCAAATTTCTCCAGATCTGGGCGCCGCGCCATCGAGCCGTCATCATTCATGATTTCGACAATCGCCGCCGCGGGAATCATTCCTGCCAAGCGCGCCAAATCGCATCCTGCCTCAGTGTGTCCCGCACGGCGTAAAACGCCACCAGGCTGAGCCATTAATGGAAAAATGTGCCCCGGCTGCACTATGTCTTCAGCGGCGGCATTGGCACGCACCGCAACCCGGATAGTCTGCGCGCGATCGGCGGCAGAAATACCGGTAGTGACTCCCTCTGCCGCTTCAATTGACAAGGTGAAGTTGGTTTCAAAAGCCGCGCCATTACTCTGTACCATCAGCGGTAACTTTAATTGCTTACAGCGCTCTTGAGTCAAAGTTAAACAGATCAGGCCACGTGCATGAGTCGCCATAAAATTAATATCTTCAGCTCTGACCATTTCGGCGGCAATCACTAGGTCGCCTTCATTTTCTCGGTCTTCGTCATCCATTAAGATGACCATTTTACCTTGACGAATATCATCAATTATTTCTTCTGGGCTGTTTAGCTCCATGACACTTTCTTCTCTACAATAGACTAAGGTTTATTTCAAGAATCCGAATTCGGCCAACTTGGCCATATCCACCCCTGAATGACGACTACTTGCCGATGCTTGCTGCTGGGAGTTATTCAATAATCGCTCCATATAGCGAGCAATTATATCTACTTCCAAATGCACTGTTGAGCCCACTTGATACTCGGCCAACAATGTTTGCGCCGCAGTGTGCGGTACAATGTTCAAACTGAATTGATCTCGCTCGACACTGTTGACGGTTAAACTGACACCATCCACCGTGATTGAGCCTTTCGCCGCGATGTAGCGGGCGATGTTCGAGCCGGCTTTTACTAAGTATTTAATCGAACGAGCATCTTGGCTGCGCTCGACTATTTGACCTAGGGCATCTACATGTCCGGTGACAATATGACCGCCCATACGGGTGGTCGGCAATAAAGCTTTCTCTAAGTTAACGCGACTGCCCGCTTCAACCTGCGCAAAATTAGTGTGTACTAAAGTCTCAACGGACACGTCGGCCCAAAAGCCATCTCCCGGTAGCGCGATGACGGTTAAGCAGACACCATTAGTCGCAATACTATCGCCGATTGCCACATCGGATAAATCTAAGCCGCCAGTGCGAATATATAACTGCATATCCCCCCGCTGCATTTTAACAGCTGCCACTGTACCTATTGACTCTATTATACCTGTAAACATATATGCTGTTCTCCGAGCGCTCTGCATCAATTCGTTAACACGCGCTAAACAGGTGCCAACCGATATAAATTGCTAAATTTACTCCAATATTGCTTTACTAGCGATTCAGCGCTGCGCTGATTTCAGTAATGACAGCACTGCTATTGCCGTTAATTATCCATACTCTCTGCACTTTTACAGTGCGTTTTCAGCAGCCGTTTGGTAGCAGAGTTTAAGATCATCGCCGACCATTTTCTGTGCAACTAACACCAGCCGCTGTTGCTGTGCCATTTTATCTTTCGCTATTGCCAGTAGCGGCCTAGCTCTAGCGCCCAAAATAGTCGGCGCCATATAGACAGTCAACTGATCGAACAATCCCCGCTCGACAAAACTACCCGCCAGCGTTGCCCCGGCCTCAATCAGCACTGAGTTGCAGTGTTCATGTACTGCCAAATAATCTAACAGTGCTGCCAGGTCAATTCGCCCCTTTGAATCGGGTAGTGAAATCAGATCTCGGTCAGTATTATCCACCAGCGGCTCAGCGGTGACTCGTAAAGTTCTTCCCGGCTGGTTTATGATCTTGGCATTCGCCGCGAGCCGATTATGCGAATCGAGCACCACCCGTAAAGGCTGCTGTGCAGCAATCAACTGCAAATCGTATTCCGCTGCAGACAACCCCAGTTCAGCGACGCGCACCATCAGCGATGAATCATCTTGTTCTATGGAACCGATGCCGGTGATGATGGCACAGCTGGTCGCTCTTAATCTCTGCACATCACTTCTTGCCGCAGCGCCTGTTATCCATTGAGACTCACCACTTTGCATCGCGGTGCGACCATCTAAGCTCATCGCTAATTTTATATTTACCCAGGGCCGCCGCTCGGACATCCGCTTAATAAAGCCAATATTCAAGGCCGCCGCTTGCTCGCTCATCAAGCCCGTTTCAACTTCGATTCCTGCCGCTCTTAGTAGTGCAAAGCCATTACCAGCCACCAGCGGATTTGGATCTTGCATCGCGCAGACCACTCGGCTAATTTTTGCAGCGATGAGCGCCTGCGCACATGAGCCAGTTCGACCCACATGCGAACAGGGCTCTAAGGTGACGTAAGCGGTGGCGTTTGCTGTTTCAGCGACACTTAAATTGGCAAGCGCATTCACCTCAGCGTGACCCCGCCCCGCCTGCAAGTGGTAGCCAACCCCAATTAACTGCTGGTCTTTTACCAGCACGCAACCGACATTAGGATTAGGACTGGTGGTAAAACGCCCTCTGGCAGCGAGCTGTATCGCCCTAGCCATAAAAGTTGCATCTAACACTGCGTTATTAGCCATCTAAAAATTACTGGTCTGCATCACGAAGTGAGGAGGCACAATCTACGGCTAACCTATCTATTTCGACCTTAAACTGACTAATATCTTCAAAGCTCCGATACACTGAGGCAAACCTAACGAAAGCGACTTGATCTAATTTTCGCAGTTCAGCCATGACCGCTTCACCTAGTAATCTGGCGGGCACTTCCCGATCGCCAGAGGCGCGGATTTGTAATTTAACTCGATTGATCAACGCCTCTAATTCTTCGACACCGACCGGCCGTTTTTCTAGAGCACGCAAAATTCCACCGCGCAGCTTTTGCTCGTCAAAAGGCTGAGTAGAGCCATCTGATTTAATCAGACGAGGCATTAATAATTCGGCGGTTTCATAGGAGGTAAAACGTTCGTGGCAGGAAATACACTCTCGACGACGACGGACTTGCTGACCTTCTGCAACCAAACGAGAATCAACAACTTTAGTGTCTACAGCGGTGCAAAACGGACAATGCATAATATAATCCTGTCAAAAAAGAGCGATTCTATAGTTAGTTTCCAACCGTATATACACACCGACTGTGAGCGGTTCTAGCAAAGCTGAAAACTAATTATCGATAAGATAAGAACTATCTGGCATAAACTATTAAAGATCAGTACCAAGCGCATGCAGATAAGCGCCGTATTGTACCTCAGAAAATTCGAAGAAGGTAGAACAAGGAGGGCTGTGTACTATTTTAATCGAGCAGAAAAAACCTGAACAGCTTACTTACAAGATTATTTGTCGGCAGTGGTCGCTCAATTCAACCTGTAAAAAATCTGCTAGTTTTTCGGCATCTGCGGTAAGTTGCGGCAAGTTATTGTGATTAATAATGTTTATCCTACGACCACTTTTGGTTAACATATTTAACTCGAAGCAACTGTAGTTTAGCGCCTGTTTACGAAGCACCACCTTGTTATTAATCTGCAGTGACACTATACGTGCCAGCTTGACATTCCTATCGCTAGAATTTTCAAATAGACCTGTACTTTTATCGAAGCTGGCATTTTTCAAAAACGGCTGGATCAATGACACCCCAAACGTGCCGATGGCAATTCCAAAGCCACCGAGAAAAATAGCTAAGTCAAGCTTGGCTGAATCATAGTAAACATAACTGGCTAGACTTATTAAAAAAAAGCCAATCACAATATAGACGACACAAAACAACATCGCACTGATAGTAGGTTTCAGATAAGCCTTATGCTCTTTAACAATTAAAGTATGTGATAAAAATTTTGGTCCATCTTTGATCAAATTTTTTTGTAAATCTATATATAGGTTGCCTGCCTCATTCATCAGTATTCCTTAATCTATCAATAACACACCCATTCTAGACTACAAAACCCGCCTGAGCGGGTTTTGTCTAAACAGAATCAACTATTTAATCGAACCTTTTAATCTCACCAGAATAGACCCTAGCCACAAAAGAAGCTAACTCTTGTTTCACTACCGGCATCAAGAAGTACAAGCCTATTATATTGAAGATAGACATAGCAAATATCGCCGCATCTGAGAAATCAATAACCGCACCAAACTGAATAGTGGCACCGACGATCACAAAGAAGCAGAATATTATTTTAAAGGTAAGCTCAGCAGTGACTCCCTCACCAAACAGGTAAGTCCAAGCTTTTAGCCCGTAGTAAGACCACGAAATCATAGTTGAGAAAGCAAACATGATCACCGCTAGCGCCAGCAGGTACTTGAATATTTCTGCCGTTTCAGTGAACGAAGCCGCGGTTAAAGTAACTCCCGTTAAACCGGCACCGTCGAAAGGAGCAGAGTTCAGACCAGCGATAGTAATTACTAATGCAGTCATCGTACAAATTACCACTGTATCAATAAACGGCTCAAGCAATGAGACCAAACCTTCGGTGACCGGCTCTTTTGTTTTAACCGCTGAATGAGCGATTGCCGCTGAACCGACGCCCGCCTCGTTGGAGAAAGTGGCACGTTTCAAACCTTGAATCAATGCGCCGATAAAGCCACCAACCACGCCAGCACCAGTAAAGGCTCCGTCGAAGATCGCGGTAAATGCAGCGCCAATTTGCTCGAAGTTTGCCACGATGACCACTAGCGCCATACCGACATACAACACCGCCATCCAAGGTACAATTTTTTCGGTCACAGAGGCAATGGATGGCATACCGCCAACAATTACCGAGAAGACTAAGGCCGCCATCACTACACCGGTAATAACACCGTACTCACTAGGCACATCAAAAGCGTAGGTCAACATCGCGTGTGCTTGGTTAGCTTGGAACATATTGCCGCCACCAAAGGATCCCAAAATACACATCAAGGCGAAACCAACTGCCAGCGCTTTACCTAACCCGCCCATACCTTTTTCGGCAAATCCTCGGCTTAAGTAGTACATTGGACCACCGGAGACCGCACCTGATGGAAGGATAGTTCTGTATTTAACGCCCAAGGTACACTCGCAAAACTTAGATGCCATACCGAGCAGACCACAAAGTATCATCCAGAAAGTGGCACCGGGCCCACCAATCGCCAAAGCGGCACCGACACCTGCAATATTACCTAGACCGACAGTTCCCGACAGTGCGGTAGTCAATGCTTGAAAGTGCGATACTTCACCGTCATCCTTGGAGTTGGGGTCCGTGTACTTGCCCCTCACTATGTCTATTGACATTCCGACACGCGTAAATTGCACGAAACCAAAGTAGACTGTAAAAATTGTCGCTGCCAATAACAACCAGGCGACGATGATTGGAAAGTTAGCACCGCCAATCGGGACACTCTTAAATATTAAACTGACGAACCAACCTGTATAGTCATTAAAGAAACCATCAACTGCACTACTCAGCGATGCCACCACCCCACTAAAACCAGATCCCTCTGCTGCAAATGTATTAGCGCTAAAAGCTAACATCATTAGCGCCAATAACTGCTGAATTTTTTTCATATCCGTTCCACCATTATTATTTTGCTACTTTTAAGGTTTTTTATCATTAAGTGCATACAAACTAAATGATTGATTCATCATATATTAGTGCCCAATAAGATGTCTATTTTTTATTTATTTTGTATTAATCTAAATTTAAAGATCGTTCTTTTCATCGCTTTTTTGCGACACTGAATACTTATTGGTAATAAAAAGCCCGCATAAGCGGGCTTTGCCTACAAATTTAGCTTAGCTTTCAATCAAATTTTTTCACTTCACCCGAATCAATTTTGGCAATAAATAACTTCAACTCTCGCTTGACGATTGGCATCAGTAGATACAGACCGATGATATTAAAAATCGACATCGCAAAGATTGCCGCGTCAGAGAAATCGATCACTGCGCCAAATTGAATAGTGGCACCGACCACGACGAAAACACAGAAGATAACTTTAAATAAGATTTCAGTGCTTTTACTCTCACCGAACAAATAAGTCCAAGCTTTAAGCCCATAGTAAGACCAAGAAATCATTGTCGAAAAAGCAAACAAGATAACGGCTATCGCTAACGCATATTTAAATATTTCCGATGTTGCAGTAAATGAAGCCGCGGTTAAAGTTACCCCAGTTAAACCAGCGCCGTCGAAAGGAGCGGTATTTAAACCGGCAATCGTAATCACCAGCGCCGTCATAGTACAGATAATAACGGTATCGATAAAAGGCTCGAGGAGCGAAACTAAACCTTCGGTAACCGGCTCCTTAGTTTTTACTGCTGAGTGAGCGATAGCTGCTGAACCTATCCCCGCCTCGTTGGAGAAAGTTGCACGTTTCAAACCTTGGATCAAAGCTCCTATAAAGCCACCAGCCACCCCTGCACCAGTGAAAGCACCATCGATAATAGCGCTAAAAGCCGGTCCAACTTGCTCGAGATTGGCTCCAATCACCACCACCGACATACCGACATAGATCACCGCCATCCAGGGAACCACCTTTTCAGTCACGGAGGCGATAGATGGCATGCCACCAATGATCACAGAAAAAACTAGCGTAGCGAGTACTAAACCAGTAATTAAGCCATATTCAGCCGGAACATCAAATGCATAGGTAAGCATTGAGTGAGCTTGGTTGGCTTGAAACATGTTGCCGCCACCAAACGAGCCCAAGATGCACATCAAGGCAAAGCCAACCGCTAGTACTTTACCTAATCCAGCGAGGCCGATTTCTGCCAAACCATCGCGTAAATAATACATTGGACCACCTGAAACGGCACCCGATGGCAGAATAGTTCGGTATTTAACACCGAGCGTACACTCGCAGAATTTTGAAGCCATCCCCAGCAAACCGCAGAGAATCATCCAAAAAGTAGCGCCGGGACCACCAATCGCCAAAGCGACCCCCACACCTGCTATATTACCTAGCCCGACTGTGCCGGAAAGCGCCGTGGCTAAAGCTTGAAAATGCGACACTTCACCTTCGTCTTTACTGTCCGGATCGGTATATTTACCACGCACTATATCGATCGCTAACCTGGCTCTACGAATTTGCACGAAGCCAAAATACAAGGTAAAGATAATGGCGGCAAGCAGTAACCATCCGACAATTAAAGGAAACTTTGTACCCGCCACTGGATAACTGAAGAATACAATTTCAACAAAACCGTACAAGTAATTGGAAAAAAAGCTATCTACCGCAGTGCTAATTTGACCAATCACCCTGGTAAAACCGCTGGCATCTGCTTCAGCGGCAAGAGCATTGCTAGTAAATGCTAATATCAGCATCGATAGTAAAAGTTGTATTTTTCTCATGTTTTTTCCAAAGTTTATTAAATCTTGATTCAGTCTTTTAATACCGGTAAAGAAGTGCTGTCGATAAGCATTTTTTCAGACGGCTATGCGCGGCACAATCGACTGCTTAGTTATGCAATTAAACACTTATTTAAGGTTGATCCTAAATTTTCTCTGTAAAAATTTGCAAGCATAATAATTAGCTGAACAACTGATGTCTAGGACTTATTAGTTTAGACCAAATTTCAAGAAATTAGCCTGCCTTACTAAAAATAGCCAGTAAAAACGCCTGACGAATAGCCCTACAAAATACCCGCTATGAGGCCTGTTATTAATGGTCAGTTTACGATTTCAACAAAGCGATACGGCAACTAAAAAACAGTCCAACACAGCCCAAATAGTCTATAAAAACATCTACGTAGAGACCTTTGCATAACGTTCCGAGCGACGATAACACAAGCCACAACCGGCGATATAGCGGAGTCAGTGTGCCCCTCACTTTGGGTACAGTGCCCCTTCTTTATCGGTATTACTGGTATAAATGAGCATATTGAGCCGGCTTTTAACGCCGTACTACCGAGCGCAGTTATCATACCCTCTGGGTAAGTTGTGCAAAGGCCTCACATACACTTAAACCTGAATCCGTGGTTTCAATGTGAATACAGGGTCTAATATATTGGTTTTACAGTGGAATTGAAAATTCTTAACTGCACCCACAGGTTGACTGGAATTTTATATAAACGCAGTAAAATCAACAATTTGCGATGCTTGATGCACTGAAATCACTGAAATCACTGATTCAGGTTAAAGTAAAGTTGGATATTTGATCCTAGACGGAGTCGTCTAGGCGCGTGGTGCAGTCTTGAGAAGGATCCGCAGAGAGAAAGACCTGTATTTTCGTCCTGCCACTGGAGAAGGTTATTTAGCTGTTGACAGCACTCGCTATCATGGGAGTGCTTGATGGAAATTTAGCTAGGCGATACAAAACAAGCTAGCTTTATAGATAACACTTGGCCAAGACTGAATCTATGACTTCAATGCGGCGCTCAGCCTAAGCTAACCCCTTAACTGCGCTGAAGCCATCGATTCAACTAATCCTCTACTTATAGACAGGCAGGCGGGTACAAACTTCAATGACTTGCTGTTTAACTCTGGCAATCACTGACTCGTCGCCGATGTTGTCTAATACATCACAGACCCAATGTGTTAACTGGGCTGCTTCCTCTGCTTTAAATCCACGGCGGGTGATCGCAGGTGAGCCAATGCGCAAACCAGAGGTTACGAAGGGAGAGCGAGGATCATTGGGCACAGAGTTTTTGTTGACGGTAATATTGGCGCGACCCAGAGCGGCATCCGCTTCTTTACCCGAGTAATCTTTGCCGATTAAATCGACGAGGAACAAGTGATTTTCAGTGCCGCCAGAAACGATGTTAATACCGCGTTCGATAAACACTTTCGCCATCATTTTCGCGTTGACCACCACTTGTTTTTGGTAGCTGACGTATTCGGGTTCCATCGCCTCTTTAAAGCATACCGCCTTGGCCGCAATTACGTGCATTAAAGGTCCACCTTGTGACTCTGGAAAAACCGCAAAGTTAAGTTTTTTCTGTAGTTCTTCACTCGCATTCGCCAGAATCAAGCCCCCTCTTGGACCCCCAAGTGTCTTGTGGGTTGTAGTGGTAATAACATCTGCAAAAGGCACCGGTGTTGGATAGACCCCCGCCGCCACTAGACCCGCCACGTGCGCCATATCAACAAACAGATAGGCATCTACTTTATCAGCGATTTCTCTAAAACGTGCCCAGTCAACTATTTGCGAGTAAGCGGAGAAGCCCGCAACGATCATTTTTGGCTTGTGCTCAATCGCTAAACGCTCTACTTCCGCGTAATCGATCTCACCGGTTTCTGGATGTAAGCCATATTGAATAGCATTGTAAATGCGTCCAGAAAAAGACACGGCAGCGCCGTGGGTTAAGTGCCCACCGTGTGCAAGGCTCATCCCTAAAATGGTATCTCCAGGCTTACACAACGCCATGTAAACTGCAGCGTTTGCCTGCGATCCTGAATGCGGCTGCACATTCGCATAGCTGACATTGAATAATTTTTTAGCGCGATCTATCGCCAACTGCTCGACAATATCAACATATTCACAGCCACCATAGTAGCGTTTTTCCGGATAGCCTTCGGCATATTTATTAGTTAGAACAGAACCTTGAGCCTGCATAACACGTGGGCTAGTATAGTTTTCAGACGCAATCAGTTCAATGTGCTCTTCCTGACGCTGCTCTTCAGATTGCATGGCGGCCCATAAATCTTGATCGTAACTTTCAATTGACATATCTTTGCTAAACATAACTATCCCCTAGAAAAATTTGCACTCACGGCGCTATTGATAAAAGCTTAAACAAGCAGAATGTGAAGAACCAAAAGCTTGGAGTCAAATCACAATGCAGACCATTATACTCAGTTGCCTTAGCTAGATAACACTATTCTCGACAGAATAAGTCTCTTTTTGGTAGATTTCAGACATTAATTTATCAGCCGCGGCGCCGCCAGCTGCACTGATTTAATAATTGCCCTCAACGACAATCCAGCCTTGCATTGATTGTCTCTCTCTTGTAGTTGGGCTAGAATAGCCGCCACTATTCTCTTTGCGGCACACACTCGCTGTCGCGACAACACTGGAACCCTTATGATCGTTATTCGCTGGCTACTGGGCCGAATCATCCTCACCCTTGACTTCCTTACTTCACCTAAAGGCCTTAGTAGAAATTCTGACGAGCAACAAAACGTTGATTGCGCGACTAGCAAACTATCTTTGTATCAATTTGCCGCCTGTCCATTTTGCGTTAAAGTACGACGCTCGATGAAGCGACTATCACTAGATATCGAATTGCGAGACGCGAAAAAAAATCAGCAGTTTCGCAGCGAGTTAGAGCAGCAGGGAGGACGAATTAAAACCCCTTGCCTGCGGATCGAAAATACCGACGGGGAAATCACTTGGATGTACGAATCCAACGATATTATCAAGTACTTAGAACAGCGCTTTACCCCGAGAGCCGCTTAGCACCCACTTTAAACAATATGTAAGGCAAACATTATGGCGCAATACGTTTTCAGCATGAATAGAGTGGGCAAAATCGTCCCCCCTAAGCGACAGATATTAAAAGATATTTCACTCTCATTTTTCCCCGGCGCTAAGATTGGTGTACTCGGTTTAAATGGATCAGGTAAATCTACTTTACTGCGCATCATGGCCGGCCTTGATACCGACATCATTGGCGAAGCACAGCCGATGCCCGGTATTAAAGTAGGTTATTTACCGCAGGAGCCACAGTTAGACGAAAGCAAAACCGTACGCGAGATCATTGAAGAGTCGGTCGCCGACGTCAAAGAGGCACTTTCAGGGCTGGATGCAGTGTATGCAGCCTACGCTGAACCGGATGCCGATTTTGACGAGCTAGCCAAAAAGCAGGCGCACTTCGAAAATCTGATCGAGGCTAAAGACGGCCACAATTTAGAGATCATGCTCGAGCGGGCAGCAGATGCCATGCGTCTACCGCCATGGGATGCCGAAGTAAAACACTTGTCCGGCGGCGAGCGGCGCCGAGTCGCACTTTGCCGGTTGCTTTTAGATAAGCCAGACATGCTGTTACTCGACGAGCCAACCAACCATTTAGATGCCGAATCTATTGCCTGGATCGAACGCTTCCTACAAGAGTACGCCGGCACGGTAGTCGCGATCACCCACGATCGATACTTCCTCGACAATGCCGCCGGTTGGATATTGGAATTAGACCGAGGCCAAGGTATTCCCTATGAGGGCAATTACTCGGCCTGGCTGGAGCAAAAAGACCAGCGTTTAGCCCAGGAAGCTAAATCGGAAGCCGCCCACAACAAGGCAGTCGCCTCCGAGTTAGAATGGGTGAAACAGGGCCAAAAAGGACGTCAGGCAAAGTCTAAAGCGCGCCTGCGTCAATTTGAGGAAATGAATTCCAAAGAGTTCCAAAAACGCAATGAAACTCAAGACCTGTACATTCCACCAGGGCCTAGACTTGGCGATCAAGTGATCGAAATCCGCGATGGCTGCAAAGCATTCGGTGACAAAATCCTGTTTGAAAACTTAAACATCACCATTCCGCCCGGAGCTATTGTCGGCATCATCGGCGGCAACGGTGCGGGTAAATCCACGCTATTTAAAACCATTGTCGGCGAGGAAAAACTCGACAGCGGTGAAATCATACTAGGCAGCTCGGTTAAACTCTCCTACGTCGATCAAAACCGTCAGTTGAATGATGACAAAACAGTCTGGGAAGAACTATCAGATGGCCAAGACACCATCACTATTGGCAATTACACAACTCCTTCTAGAGCTTACTGTGGTCGCTTTAACTTTAAAGGCTCTGACCAGCAAAAGAGAGTTGGCGATCTATCCGGCGGCGAGCGAAACCGACTGCACTTAGCTAAGCTGATCAAAAGCGGTGGCAATGTCCTATTACTGGATGAGCCGACCAACGATTTGGATATTGAGACCCTCAGAGCTTTAGAAGAAGCGCTACTGGCCTTTCCAGGATGTGCGGTAGTCATCTCACACGATCGCTGGTTCCTCGATCGTATTTGTACTCATATGATCGCTTTTGAAGGCGAGTCTAAGGTTAATTTCTTTACCGGTAACTATACCGAATACGCTGAGGACTTTAAAAAGCGTTTTGGTAAAGACCACCAGCCCAAGCGTATTAAATACAAACGCATCGGCTAAAAAGCTCGACAGCTTAAGGCTCGCAATTACTGTTGCGCCTGAGCTTCCGCTTAGCAGCACTTGATCATACAAGTGCTGCTAAGGCAATCTCTGAACAAAATTACAATTCAAGCAATAGATGATATAGTTAGTATCCATCGATACTACTTCAAGCTGAGAGCCGATGTTAGCGGTACTCACCGCCAACCTTCGAATGACTCTCCCTTGGCCCCTATTGATGACTAAATTAATGACTAAATTAATGACTAAACAGTCGTTAATTAACACCCGAATCAATGACTTTGATGCGCTGCTTAGCATAAGTTAAGTAACCTCTTTGAAGTCGCGGATTCAGCAATATGTTTTTCATAATCAATGAAAGTGATAGCCTGAACAATTCTTCAGCGACTATTTTCAAGGAGCGTATTTTGAAAAAGACCACAACCGACGCAGATCGTCGCCAATTCTCTCGAATAGAATTTGATGGTCATTGCACCATCAATTTTAATCGTCAAATTTATCAGGCTCAGTTAGTTGATCTATGTTTAACGGGTGCATTAGTACAGGCAACGCAAGCCATTGACATATCCATTGGGCAAAATGCCAGCGTCTCCATTGAGCTGTTAGGTGCCAACACAAAAATTGATATACTGGCAATGTTAGTCAAGCGCGATTCAGATTTACTACATTTCAAATTAGAAAATATCGATTTAGAGAGCACCGGCCACTTGCGCCGCTTATTAGAGCTGAATTTAGGAGATGCCAGCTTGATCGAAAGAGAGCTACATCAATTAGCTCAGGGCCCTATTTAAACATTTCCCCAACTGCTTGCACGGTGCATTACCGGCTTTTTCTAAGCGGCCTCTGAACAAGTCACTCTTTGCTTTATGTGGCTAAAACCGTTCTAATGACGGTTTTAGCCGACAGTTAAATATAAGGGGGGACACTTGTCGAGTATTTATCTGCTTAAACCTAAGTTCCAAGCGCTGCTCAGCCCTCTCGTCCAGCTATTGTACCGCGCCGGTTGCAGCGCCAATCAAGTCACTGTCGCGACGTTGTTTGCCTGCTTGCTGATGGCCTTTGCGCTGTATTATTTTAACAGTGCAGTACTCTGGTTGTGCCTGCCGGTATTTATGTTGGTGCGAATGGCACTCAACGCGCTAGATGGCATGTTAGCTAAGCGCTATAAAATGCAGTCTGCGCTGGGATTTATGCTTAATGAAGTCGCTGACTTACTGGCCGATGCCGCATTTTTACTGGCTTTTTCTACACTGCTCGGTTTTTATTCACCCTGGTTGATCTCGATGCTATTACTGATTTGGTTAACCGAATTTTTTGCCCTACTGGCGCTACAAACCTCCGGAAACAGACAAAATTCAGGCCCACTTGGAAAAAGTGATCGGGCGGTCTTCTTTGCCGTATTTGCTCTACTGATCGGTTTGCAATTTGACCCCCAGCTACTCAGTTTCTGGTTCTTTAGCATCGGTCACTTGCTGTTATTAGCCACTTGCGGCAATCGTATTCGCGCCGGATTAATCCATAAAAAGGAATCTTAAGTGCTCCCTAAATTACAAAGATTTAATAGTTTTGATGGCTGTCAAATAGTCTACCGACACTTTTCAGTCCCCGCTGACCTAGAGCATACTGGGCGCTGGGTAGTGATCTTTCACCGCGGGCACGAGCACTCGGCTCGCCAGTCAGAGTTGGCGATGCAATTTACCAGCCGAGGTTATCAAGTCTTCGCCTGGGATGCGCGCGGCAATGGCGAGTCACAAGGCGAGCGCGATAGCGCTGCAAGTTTCTCAGTGCTGGTCCGCGATGCGCAACTCTTTATCAGTCATCTTGCCCAGCGGGAAAATTTAGCACTGGAAAATTTAGCGGTGATTGGCAATAGTATCGGCGCGCTCATCGCCACCGCTTGGGTACACGATTACGCACCTAAAATTCGCGCGCTGGTAATAGCGGCGCCGGCATTTCGGATTAAATTATACCTGCCGTTCGCGATACCTGCACTGCGATTCGCCAGAAAATTAGGGCTAATGGCCCGCGTCACTAGCTACGTTAAAGCCAAAGTGCTGAGCCACGATCGTACTGAGCAGCAAGCTTTTAACCAAGACCCCTTGATCTCACACGGTATTTCGACCGATTTACTCATCGATACCTATGACATCGGTAGCCGTCTGATCGACGATGCAGGAGCCATCACCGTACCGGTCTTAGTCTTGTGTGCAGGCAGTGACTGGGTAGTGCAAGGCACAGTGCAGCGTAAATTTTATCAACGCCTCGGCTCCCCTTGGAAAGAGTGGCAGTACTACGCTGATTTTTACCACGCGATCTTTCATGAAGATCACCGCCAGCAAGCATTTGATCGCAGTGTCGATTTTATTGAACGCACTTTTGCGACACCGATCGCCACCCCCAACCATCTGCAGGCCGATCAACACGGCTATAGCAAAGATTTACAAGACAATTTAGCACTGCTTGGATTTAGGCCAAATTTTTATTTAACGAGAGTGGCGTTTAAGTACTTAGGCCATCTCAGTGCCGGGATTAGCATCGCCCAATCACACGGTTTTGACTCGGGTTCGTCACTAGATTATGTGTATCAAAACCAGCCGCGCGGCACTACGATACTGGGCCGTGCTATCGACAAAAATTATCTCAACAGCCCAGGTTGGGTCGGTATTAGAGAGCGCAAACAGGGCTTAGATGACTTTCTCGATCAGTACAGCGCCAAGTTAAGCTCTCACTCAGATCAACTGCAGATACTAGACATTGCCTGTGGTAATGGCCGCTATATCATCGATTTTTTAAAACGTCACAGCGCGCAACCGAGAGATAACCCGGTCCAGATTAATGTCGAGCTGCGCGACTACATGAGCATTAATTTAGAAAAAGCTCAGCAGAGCGCAGAGCAACAAGAACTGCATGAGCAACTAAGCTATCGTCAGTGCGATGCCTTTTCCGCAACTAGCTATCGCCAAGCAGAGCAGTTTGATCTAGTGGTTATCTCTGGCCTCCTCGAATTAGAAAGTAATAATCAGACAGTGCTAACCGCCTTGTCAGGTGCATACCAACAGCTGAAGCCCGGTGGCTATTTAATCTACACCAACCAGCCCTGGCATCCACAGCTAGAGTTTATCGCACAAGTGCTACACAACCATCGGGGCAAGCCCTGGTTAATGCGCCCTAGATCACAGGCGGAGATAGATGCATTGGTTGAGCATGTTGGCTTGCAAAAAGTGGACATGTGGATAGATACGCAGGGCATATTTAGCATCGCTGTGGCGCAAAAGAGCCTTTAAGTGCAGCCCGACTCAAACACCGCAGAGCAGTATCCACTGGCGATGATGCTCTGTGGCGGCGGACACCAGTACGCCAGTTTACTGGGCAGCTACCAGGCGGTGCTTGATCGAGGCCGGAGCCCTGATTTATTAATCGCCACTTGCGGTGGCGCGATTATCGCCAACCTTATCTGTCGTCTGCAAAATAACACCGAGCGCCTCGACTGGCTCAGTTCAACGGCGATGTATCGATTTTACTCTAGCCAACATGCCGGCCCCGGTAATCAACTACTTAAAATGCTACCTGCAGCGCTGGCGAGGAAATTATCAGCGCGAGCTTCAAAAAACCCACCGGACTTGTTTAATACTTGGCTGTTCGACTTTAGCGAGCCTTTTCCGACGCTGCCAGACTTAACTGACAATGCCCCGGATTTATTAATTATTGGCAGCCAGCTGCACTATAGCGCCGCTCAATTAACAGCACCTGTCCCGGCACCTAGCACGACACAACAGCTCTTTAGTGAAACGGTATTTAGCAACGCTAGAGTAGCTAAATTATTGCATAATCAAGGTGCGGCAATGGCGTCGCACTCTCCCAGGATCGCCAAAAAATTAGTTATTCAGCAAGATATTTGCTCACTGCTGGCGATGCGCATCTCAGTTGCCGATTGTTATTATTATGCACCAGTGACACTAGGTGCACACGTTTATGCGGGTGGGCTGATCAATTTATTTCCCTCTGAAATAGCCCTGCGCTGTGCCAAGAGCGTAATTGCCCAGCCCAAAGCTGATTTCGATACACTGCTGGCCACCCCGGCAATTCGCCACGTATTTGCTTTTGATCCACAGCGCCGACTTGAGCAATATCACCGCTGCTCGCAGCTAGATTGGCTACCTGAAGTAGCTCCTAAACCCGAACTCGCCAACTTGCGCAAGCACTTTGACTGGCGCACCGGTCAACTGCAGTTACAGCTTGATAGCTATCTCGAATTTAAACAGCAAGTGTATAGCCAGTACCAATGGGGCTATCAATCCACCATAGCAGCCACTGAGCGATCGTCATGAATGTACTTATTATCGGCGCCACCCAAGGTCTAGGACAGGCGCTGGCGGAAATCTATTTAGCGCAGAATCATCGAGTCTGCATCTGTGGTCGCGACCTCAACAAACTACGGCACTGGCCGTTTAGAGAACACCCTAAGCTCAGCCAGTTCGCCCTAGATATTAACAGTGATCAACAGCTGCAAGCGATGTTCGACTTATACCGACACAAAGATTTAGACCTGATGATCAACTGTGTCGGCATCTATGTGAACAATAGGCAGCAGGCGCTTAATAAAGAGCAGAGCCTGATGTTAGTGGAGACCAATGTATTGGCGCTGAATAAAATTCTTAACCATAGCAGCCGCAAAATGCTGCAACAGGGCAGTGGCCAGATAGTGGCACTCTCGTCCGCTGCAGCACTGATCAACTATACCGGGGCCAGCTTATACAGTGCCAGCAAGCGCTCGGTACTGAGTTTATGTGACACATATCGCTGTGCGTTAAGACCTTTTAAGATCCGCGTTACGGCGGTGGTTCCCGGCTATATCAACACCTCGCAACTGCGAGCTCTGAATGGCGGCGACGCCAGTGACAAACTATTTATTATGCAGCTAGATAAAGCGGCGAACCTCATTGTTGAAGGGATCGCCAAGGGTCGCGAGCAGCTGGTATTTCCACGGCGCATGTATTGGCTGATGCGTGTACTAGCGTTGATTCCACAGCCGCTACTCAGCTATTTTTTAACCAGCCGCGACGCTAGGAACCAAGCAAAAGCCCCTCGACAATAAAGTCCAGCAACCAGAAAAATTTTTGATAAGACAACCGCTACCAGTATCTTGGTGCTCTGGCGCAAGCCGTTAACGCAGAGCACAAGTTTCTCTGTGCGCCCCGTAGGGAAGATGCAGGGATTGTGCAGAGATTCCCTTAGTGAAAAATGATATTTTGTTAGTTATCAGCCATTTGATAATGGCTGATAACCACAAATTGCTAGCTTTTTTTAATCGAACTGCGACACCTTAAGCTATCGATTTAGCTGATTTTTTAAAATAGCTCACCAATAGTTTAATGACGAAGATTGCCAGTAACAATCCACCTAAAGAAAATATTACATCTCCCCATACCCGGTTCCAGACCAGATTCTGCACCAAATCACCTTGTAACAGCTCAGGCGATCTTGCAAACCAGTAACCTGAGTCAATGACAGCGAAGAACTGGATGATACCAATAGGTAACAATGACATTACCAACATAGCCATCAAGCCGATGTTGAATGACCAGAAAGCCCATTTTAGCAACCAATTCACCCAGCCTTTCAACTGGCTAATACCCACTAGGCAAAACAGCATCAGGCCTAAACCTAAGTTGCCGTACACGCCCATAAACGCTCCATGAGCATGAGTGGCTGTCGTATTTAGCCCCTGCACGAAATATAATGCAATCGGTGTATTGATCAAGAAGCCGAGCACGCCGGCACCGACTAAGTTCCAAAAAGCCGTTGCGACAAAAAACATGATAGGCCAGTGATACTTACTCACCCAAGATGCCGCTTTGCGCATCCGATAAGTCTGAAGACCCTCAAAGCCAATCAATGCCAGTGGCACCACTTCTAACGCCGACATCATTGCTCCCCAAGCAATGACCGAATTCGGAGTACCAACAAAATACCAGTGATGGGCGGTGCCAATAATACCCCCGGTTAAAAAAATCAGTGTCGAAAACAGTACTGCTGAATTGGCAGAGACGGTACGCACTAGCCCTAAACGGACGAACATTAACGCGGTTACCGCGGTGGCAAAGGTTTCAAAGAACCCCTCGACCCATAAATGTACTACCCACCAGCGCCAGTACTCAGCTATCGCCATGTTAGTGTGTTTACCCATGCCGAGACCGGCCAAGTAAAAGCCACCAATAGCAACACAGGAGAGGTACAACACCCAGATAATAGGTCGCTGATCAGTGTTCTTACCTAGCACCGGACGAATTGACCGAGTCACTAGCACCAACCAAATAAGCAGACCGACCATTAAGAACAACTGCCAAAACCGCCCTAAATCTATGTATTCATGCCCTTGATGTCCAAAAACATAATTCATATCCAAGCTGAAAACTTGCTGCACAGCCAACCATTCACCGGCCATTGAGCCTACTACAATCACCACTAATGCAGCCCATAATACTAAACAGAGCTGCCACTGCCATTTGGGTTCATACCCAGACAGCGCAGGTGCAATGTAAAGCCCAGTGCCAAGCCAAGCGGTAGCTATCCAGAAAACAGCGAGCTGAGTGTGCCAAGTTCTCACCAGAGAATA
Source organism: Osedax symbiont Rs1 (assembly GCA_000416275.1). Taxonomy (GTDB): domain Bacteria; phylum Pseudomonadota; class Gammaproteobacteria; order Pseudomonadales; family Balneatricaceae; genus Rs1. The sequence continues at coordinate 7,124 of ASZJ01000203.1, read as the reverse complement.
GGGGAATAAATCAGCGGTATTCACCCCATAAAAAGACTGCCCTTCAACCGCATAGTGGGCAACGACCCCTCCGAGCAGCATTTGCAGTAAAAACAGCGCTATCGCCGTTATAAAAAATAACCCCGCCACTTTTTGTGATGGGGTAACTTTCATACTAAATAGCGGGTCTGAACTCGGTGCTTTGGGCAGAGGTGCCTCTTGATGGGTGGCGTGATACCAGACTAGCGCACCCACTCCCAACAGCAAGAAACAAACACTTAAAATAGACCAGACAATCAAAGATGAAGTGGGGTTGTTACCTACTTGCGGATCAAAAGGCCAGTTGTGAGTATAAGTGTAGTTTTTATCAATGCGTTGAGTTACCGCCGCCCATGCGGACCAAAAAACAAAGGCTGAGAGCTGCTCTCGTCTCTCCACGCTATTTAGAGTATTGTTTTTCATCGCGTAGGCGACACGTAAGTCTTGAGTCTCAGGGGCATCACCAAAGAGCGATACGTAGTGCTCTTTTACCTTGCTGATCGCTTTTGCTCGGTGCTCACTAATAATAATAGTGTTAGTGGCCTTATCGTAAGTATTGGTCCGCAAGTCCACACGTAACTCTGCCTCTAGCCCCGCTTGTTGACCAATCGTCAAGTCGACAAAAGAGCGGCTAAAGCTCTGCTGAGCGGCTATTTCTAACCAAGCTTGGGCTTCACGATGTAGCCAGTCAGCACTCCAGTCAGGAGCTAGATATGCGCCGTGTCCCCAGATAGAGCCTAATTGGTGTCCACCCATTGAGCGCCACGCCAATTGCCCTTGGTCAATGTCATCATAACTAAAGACTTGCGCCCCAGTGCTGGTGACAACTTTGTCGGGTAGTGGTGGCGCCTCGCGATAGATATCACTGCCCAGTGATAGCAATATGCTAAATGAGACAATGCACATGACCGCTAGGCTCCATGCTATTGTTTTTAACTTCATTCATTTTACTCCTAATTAGTACCTAAATCCGTGGCTTCAGAGTGGATGCAGAGCGTAAACTCTAGGTTTTTAATTTTCAAATCACAGTCCAGGTACTCGCTTGCTCTACAGTACCCTTGAGTAACAATGCAACTTAAGTGCCAATCCTAAAAGCCTATAAACAAAGGCCCTCCTATTGACATGTGTCAATAAGACAACATCAATTTCCTGTTAATTTGACAGCTACTGTATTAATGACAGAATCCAAAATGATTAATCTCAGCATTAGTGACTTAACCCATATCGCGCTCGATCTGACCACCAGCAGCTCTAATAACCAGCGCTATCAACGCCTGCTGACATTGGTCAAGCAGCTTTCTGGCTGTGATGCGTCCGCATTATTAGAGTTTAAGCGCGACCACTTTAAACCACTGGCGATTAACGGCTTGGCTGAGGATGTCATGGGCAGGCGCTTTTATTTAGAGCGTCATCCCAGGTTAGAAGCAATTGCTAGAGCCGGTGACGTAGTACGATTCCCCAGTAACAGCCCACTACCCGACCCCTACGAAGGCCTTATTGAAGATCACCCGCAGGGGTTAGCTGTACACTCTTGTATTGGCTTACCACTGTTAGTCGATAACCATCTAATTGGCGCACTCACCTTAGATGCATTAGATCCGAGCGCTTTTGACAGCGTCAAGATTGAGGACTTACGAAATATTAGCCGTTTAGCAAGTGCCTCATTACACAATGCACTACTGCTCGATAAACTGGCGCTACTACCTATTAACAGTGAATCGCACAGAGTTAAAAACCTCGATGACTCTCAGGAAATGGTTGGTCAATCAGCCGAAATCAAACAGCTTAAAGAAAAAATTCAGCTGGCCGCGGATGCTGGTGTCAACGTATTGATTACCGGTGAGACTGGTGTAGGTAAAGAACTCGTTGCACTAGCGGTGCATCAGCTATCAACCAGAGCTGATAAACCTCTGGTTTATTTAAATTGCGCAGCACTGCCAGAGTCGATAGCTGAGAGTGAACTGTTCGGTCATCTAAAAGGCGCTTTCACCGGCGCTATAAGCAACAGGAAAGGTAAATTTGAACTCGCCCACAACAGCAGCATATTTCTCGATGAAATAGGCGAGCTACCTCTGGGCACTCAAGCTAAACTGCTACGGGTGTTGCAACATGGGGAAATCCAAACTGTGGGTGGCGAGCACACTTTTAAAGTGGACACTCGAGTGATTGCCGCAACTAATCGAAACTTACGTGAAGAAATCGCTCAAGGCCGCTTTAGGGCAGATTTATACCATCGTTTAACAGTATTCCCTCTTCACGTACCCGCACTGAGAGATAGACGTGAAGATATTGCGCTACTGACAGGTTTTTTCGGCGAAAAATGCCGCAATAAGTTAAAACTCAGACAGCTGATTCTCACCCCTTGTGCTTTGCAAACCCTTTCCAGACATTCTTGGCCTGGCAATGTACGCGAGCTAGAACACTGTATTTACCGCTCTGCTATATTAGCGAAATCACAAAGTGCTAATTTATATGTGACTATAGATAGCTCCAAACTACATTTAGAAGATGATAACTTCGCAGAGCAAACCGCGATAAATCAACAAATGGAAATCCACGCAGAGCCCGCTGCAAGCACTGCGCAAACACTGATTTCAGCTACAGAGCAATTTCAGCGAAATTTTATTCAACAATCACTACAGCGTAATAACAATAATTGGACTAAAGCAGCACTAGAGTTAGGTCTTGATAACGGTAACTTACACCGTAAAGCAAAGAAATTGGGCCTAAAAAGCCAGGCAATAATTTAAAAAGTTCAACTATTTTAACCAAACACACTAGAGTTTTAATTGACTATGGACAATCCAGAATTACTCTCCCCTGCCGGCACCTTGCGGAATATGAAATATGCTTTTGCCTACGGGGCCGATGCAGTATATGCAGGACAACCGAGATACAGTTTACGTGTTCGCAATAACGACTTTGACAGCAAGACACTCGCGCAGGGAATTTCTTACGCCCATAATTTAGGTAAAAAGTTTTACCTCGCCAGTAACATTTTACCGCACAACAGCAAGCTTAAAACTTACATAAAAGACTTAACCCCTATTATAGAAATGGGGCCTGATGCGCTAATTATGTCGGATCCAGGCTTAATCTACTTAGTCAAAGATGCTTTTCCTCACATGCCTATTCACTTATCAGTGCAAGCCAATACCATGAACTGGGCAGCCGTTAAGTTTTGGTATCAAGCCGGCATAGAGAGAATTATCCTCTCAAGAGAGCTGTCTCTCGATGAAATTGCTGAGATAAAACAACGCTGCCCTGAAATGGAAATTGAGGTCTTCGTCCACGGTGCGCTTTGCATAGCATACTCTGGACGCTGCCTGCTATCCGGCTATATCAATAAGCGCGATTCCAACCAAGGCGCCTGTACAAATACATGTCGTTGGAAATATCACGCACATGAAGCCACTCAAAATGACTCTGGCGATATAGTACCAGTGCAACATTACGACGCTAAACCAGCACTAGGTGAAGGCACCCCTACAAATCAAATATTTTTACTACAGGAAGAAACCCGACCGGGCGAATACATGCCAGCTTTTGAAGACGAGCACGGCACTTACATTATGAATTCAAAAGATTTACGTGCCATTCAACACGTGCATCGTTTAATCAAAATGGGTGTCAACTCTCTAAAAATTGAAGGCCGTACTAAGTCTCACTACTATGCCTCGCGCACCGCACAAACCTATCGCCAAGCCATAGATGATGCTATTGATGGCAAACCTTTTGATATGTCGTTAATGGATGAGCTAGAAAATTTAGCGAGTCGCGGCTATACCGAAGGATTCTATCGACGCCATATACACGATGAATATCAAAATTACGAACAGGGTAATTCCGTAGGTGTTCAACAACAATTTGTCGGTGAAATTACCGAATATGATAAGCGGCGAGCCATGTTACAGATCAATGTAAAAAACCGCTTTGAAGTCGGTGACACCCTCGAATTTATGAGCCCACAGGGCAATAGTAAGTTTGTATTGAATACTCTATTAGACAGAAACGGCAACCGCATTGATGTAGCCCCCGGCTCTGGTTATCAAGTACAAATTGCGATGTCGATAGAACAAGCAGAGGGGATTGATTTTACCTACGCGATGCTAATGCGCGACCTACCCAATAAAAAGTGAATCAGGTTACAAGTACCTTATAAAAGGGAAAGGGCTTCCCTCTTATTTTTAGGATCATAAAATAACATCATTTTAAACTATTGAAAGTAAGGCTTATATTTGTAAGAATTGCACACTTAGTTATGCAAAGAGACCTCTGCATAACTATTGCGCTCGATAATACGGCGTTAAAAACTGGACCAACATGCCCTTTCACCAGTAATACCCATAAAGAAGGGCACACTGTACCCAAAGAGAGGGGCACACTGACTCCGCTACTTCGCCGGTTTTTGCCTTGTCTTTCATATACCTCACCATCATTCTTATCATTATTGTAGGAATCCTTGATTGAAAGATGATTCACCTCAAAGCGCATACCAAAATGACTGTTTAGCATACGGCTATAGCCGATACCATAAATCGGGCCATGCAAATCATGGAATCCGCCTCCCGTACCACCTATATCGTGTGGCTTGATGTTTACATCTGCAACCCCATATCCCAAACGGATATAAACCAGATCTTTATGGGGGAGACTGTAACCAAGCAATAAGCTCGCATCGAATCGACTACTGTATTCAACATCAACTTCATGCCCAATTACAGTATTTGTAATTTTGTGAGCATCTGAGTTAAGTTTTTTTTGATATCCCAGCTCAATTCCCGAAAACAGATTATTCTCCCAGTAATGTCCAAAACCCGCATTAACTCTTAGAAGCGAATTACTATCACCAATATTTAGCTTAGTACTTTTAAAGGATTGATAAAAAGGAGGGAACGTTTCTGCAACTCCCTTTATCTTATTCTTTGAATACCCAATATCTCCTCCTAAATAGAATCCGTCCATTGAATATGCCGTGTCAGAAGCATGAACATTACTGGTGACAAGAAAAAGCGATGCCAATGCCCATAAAATATTTTTCTTTTCCATTATTTTCTCCCATTCAATTATTTAGTAATCTCACAATTGGTATATCTTCTCTTTTGCAGTCATTGTAAAAACTCCAATTTCTCAGAGCCCCCATACCAGAACCAACGCATGAACGTTTTTGAATCAATCTCTTTGATTAAATTGATCATAGATTTCCCCTCAGGCTATTTTTACCCGATTTCACAACCTCTACTGTTCAAGTATTGATCAACAATAATGAAAAAAATCGTTTTCATGCTAATGATTTTTGAAATTAGCTGTACATCATAAATTCTTTCGTCTCACTATCTTTTATCTGACGGGACTGATGAAGCCATCTAAGAATCGTTCGATAAATACTTAAAAAGCTAAGTTTAATAGCATCAATTAAATGGCTAGCAGTACGAAATATGTTCATGCGTTTACCCTGCTAAAACAAAAGACTAGCCTCTAATAGCTGTATAAAACCACACCAATTTAACAACAGTTCCTGTTTGATGACAAGAGTATATAAAACAACACTGTTTCTTAAAAAATACAGGCTAGGTAAAGTAAATGGCACTCTCTTGGACCAAAAAGGCAAAAAACATGGAACTAGCACTTTTAATCACTACTATTTCCGAATAGATAGTGAGCAGGACGCGGAAGCTTTGCTCGTCACAAAGAGAGACACGATAAAAACGCCAAAGTAGAGGACGAACATTTATTTCAAATTAAACGATGCCTGCCATTTATTTAATAAGTTCATTAGCCTACTCTGAGACCTCTGCATAACGTTGCGAGCGAAGGTAAGACAAGGCAAAAACCGGCGAGATAGCGGAGTCAGTGTGCCCCTCTTTATGGGTATTACTGGTGTAAATGAGCATTTTGAGCCGGTTTTTAACGCCGTATTACCGAGCGCAGTTATCATACCCTTTGGGTAAGTTATGCAGAGCTATCAATCTGTATCTTGATTAACAAATTTTATAAACTTATCAGGTAGGAAATAACTTTTCGCGGTGATTTATCCCTTTAATCCATTTGATACATAAATTTTCCTGATTAGCCACTTATCTCCGCTATAGATAACTGATTAAAAAAACAGTACTATGTATTTAATCAGTTACGAGTTTGGGGGTCATCATGTCAATTAACAAAATCCAATATCAAAAAGGCTATAGTATGTTTGATTTTATCGACAACTACGGCACTGAAAAACAGTGTGAAGATGCATTGTTCAATTGGCGATGGCCTCAAGGATTTATTTGTATTTTATGTAAACATACTCATTTTTGCCATCTAAAAAAACGCAATTTATTTCAATGTAACAAATGCCATTACCAAGCATCAATTACTAGCAATACATTGTTTTCAAAGACTAAATTATCTTTAACGGTTTGGTTTATGGCTATGCATCTACTAACCCAATCAAAAACTTCTATTTCTGCTCTTGAGCTTAAAAGACAGCTTGGTGTTAATTACAAAACCGCTTGGTCTGTTAGACACAAGCTCCTTCAAGGTATGAAGGAGTTTAACGATTTATCCCCCATATCTGGAGTCATACAATTAGATGATGTTTACTGGGGTGGTGAGCATCGTGGTGGTAAAAGAGGAAGAGGTTCTGAGAACAAAACGCCTTTTGTTACAGCTGTTTCAGTGAATGAAGAAGGCCATCCACTCCAAATGAAAATGACAGTTGTCGATGGCTTTAGATCTAAGACTATTGAAGCTTGGGCTAAGAAGCATTTAGCTATAGGTAGTGAAGTAACATCTGACAAGTTAGCCTGCTTTACATCAGTCACGAAAGCAGGCTGTGGTCACACGCGAATAAAATGTGGTGGAAACCTTGAACTACTTGATAGTAAGGAGTTTAAATGGGTAAATACGATGATAGGGAATGTTAAAACAGCGCTAACAGGTACTTGCCATTCAATAAATTCAAAGCATTTACCTAGGTACTTAGCAGAGTTTTGTTTTAGATTTAATCATCGATTTAATTTAAGAAATCTTTTACCATTATTGGGTGAAATAATGGTAAAAACTCCACCGATGCCTAAGAAATATTTAAAGATGGCGGAGTCATATGGCTAATCAGGTAA
>ASZJ01000202.1 GCA_000416275.1 Osedax symbiont Rs1 | reverse complement strand
GTGCAACATGCGGGCTAAGTGAATAACTACTTGTCTAGCACCAGCTCCTAAACCTAACTCTCTAAATACACGAACTTCTACCATAGTTAATCCACCCTCAAGTTTCTCCATCGGATGAATTACAACTGCTGGTGCAGGTGTAAAAATTTTTCTATCAATAACTGAAGTAATTGCTCCTTGCAATATTTTTTCTGCTAATAAAAAGTCAGAACACAATACTCTCGGATGGGAAAAGGGATTAGTGATCTTTGTTTTTGAGCTTACTGAATAGGATGAGGCTTTGCTCCCGATACCTAACACCACACTATTTTTTTCGTCAGTAGATTGGATTGCAATTAAAGGTTGTTCGTCGAATATCTTACCCGTTTTGATATTTACAATTTTTAGCCTTTTTTCCCAAATTTGGATATATAAAGTAGTCCCGAAATTATTATATAATTGGCGTATCATTCGACCCTCGGATTCCAGCTAACGCTGGCGACAACTACAAGCGCGCGGCGCGGGTTTTGCGGTATTTTAGCAAAAGCCGTGACGAGGGACCGTCAGATTGCCTGCCCTTGTTAATAGGCGCCACAATGAACTTTAATTAGCACTGTAACGCAGTCTTGTTAATTTGAGCGACCGCTGAATAAATGAGCTTGCAGCCACCACGATATTTATTTAGGCGACTCATAACGAAATTTCCGAGCTTGGCGATTCTACTTATTTGCAGATAGCAATAGGAGCGAAGCTATTGATATGTGACTTAGCACTTTCCCTGATGCCGATTACTTTGCTGATGGTAAATACTTGCTTGTTTACTACAACCTGAATCAGTGACTTCACTGCACCACATAGCGCAAGCTCTTGATTCTACAGCGGTTAGAAAAATGCCCGCTGAACCTACGGGTGCAGCTAAGATTTTTCAATTCCACTGTAAAACCAATATCTTACACTCTGTATTCACTTTGAAGTCACGGATTCAGGTACAAGGCTTAGCTAAGGCCTAAGGCTTAAGGCTTAAGGCTTAAGGCTTAAGGCTAGCGCCTATTAACGCTATTGTATGGGTCGGGCTGTAACAGTGCGAGGAACGAGTGACGTGAAAGCCGTCCCAGCAGCTCAGGTTGCGAACATCACAATCTTGTTATACACGTTTTTCACAATTCTCTAAATGACCTATAAGCTGATCTAACAAGTAGAATTGGTAGTCATTATTACTGCGGTTGAAATGATATGATAGCTCTCCTATAACTAGCGTTAACTCGTAGGGCACAAAGCGGATCCATTTTTTCCGTTTATTATCGAGATCTATTTTTGTATTTTCGTCAGACATCACAAAGCCTGCGTATTTAGAAACAGCCTCTTTTTCATCTTTCGATAGATCTACTTGTATATATTGTTTAGTCATATAGAACCAATTAGGTATTAGATTATTTCGGAAAAGCCATCGTACATTAGCGTTAAATTTATGGCTATGACAAAAGTAATCCAGGTGTATAAAGCTTATAGCACGCAATTTTTGGAGCGTGAAGCAGCGAAAAAATTCGCAGTATCTATGTTTGTTAAATGTGTTTTGAAACAAACAGAACCTACAAACAGCAGACTTAATCTCCGCCACCACAGCCTCCGTCTCCAGAATCATTCCCACCCCAAAAACAACCACTGCCAGAATCACCTCCTCGACTATTGTTTCGATGAGAAGAGCTACCGCATATTTTAATTAAGGCTGTGATTAGAAATATTCCAAACACGACTGGTAAAAAGGCATTTTGTAACCCTGAAGATGATGCCAAATCCATATAAGTCCAGCTAACTGCTAGACCAAGGATAACGATAAACCATGAAGTCATTAATGCCTCCTGAGTAACATTTAATACATCAATAATCCGCAGCCACGTTAAGACTGTCTGGCGCTTAAAGCGTGAATTAATTGACTTGTTATATTCTCAACACTACAATCGTACGACAACACAGTACATAAGCAGCGAGTAAATTATGAACAGCATAAGCGTAAATCAGTTTAGGGACAACTTAAAAACATATATTGAAAGAACTATAAGTGAGCATGAGCCAATAAAAGTAACTAGGCGTGCAGGTGACGATTTCATAGTGATGAGCGCCGACGACTGGGAAAGAGAACAGGAAACACTGCACATATTGCAAAGTAGCACGTTAATGCAGCAAATCGCAGAATCTATGACTACACATCATGGCAGTAAAGGATATAACCCAACACAAGAGCAATTAGATGAGATCACTAGTTTTTGAAGGTAAGACTTGGCTTGTTTATGAGCAACTCAGAGAAAATGACACGAAACTTCACAAGGCATTATGTAAAATATTAAAAGAAATGCTACGTTCAGATCCTGCTAGTGGCTTAGGTAAGCCAGAACCTTTAAAACATAAATTATCAGGCTTGTGGTCAAAACGTATATCTCAAAAAGACAGACTGGTATATAAATTTGATGAGGACAATATTTATATCTTGGCCATTGGTGGGCACTACAACCAGCATTAGATAAATATAACCAGGCAGCAACTGCAGGCTAAAATTGGCAGTTTTTGTGCGAAATTTTTGCACAAAGGTAGAATATAAAGGTCAGACATCTGACTTTATGAGGTCTATGACTGAGAAGAGCCGATGAATAACTAGCGCTACCTGACAGTTTTTATGTCTATTCATCGTATTGCCTTCCCTATCACACAACTAGCTCAGCACTCTTAAAGAGACTCGTAAGCGCAGCTCAATACTCAGCCTAGGTTTCCCCTGTCAACGCTTAACTCGACACCTTACGATCAAAGCCCATGACTCGAGGTTTCGACGGTTCGCTAACCTTACCGAACTGAGGAATCACACCTCGAATCTAATACCCATTTAGCTCGGCGCACATCGCCGTAAAGCCCTAATTTACAACATGTTTCCACATTATAGACCAGGCCTCCGGCACAGATCCGTACGTGCGCTACTAACGCATACGGCTCCTACATCGAGTCAAAGAGTGAAGCGCTCTTGCTGCTTCCCCTCGTTGTTCCAAGCGAGGTGTCTAACAAACAACCCTTTGGACCTCCCGAGTTCCGTGTAAAAGACATTGCCACATGCATGAGGTCTAAGACTGCGAAGAGCCGATGAATAACTAGCGTTACCTGACAGGTTTTGTGTCTATCCATCGTGTTGCCTTCCCTATCACACAACTAGGTCAGCACTCTTAAATATGATTTCGCAGCTCAATACTCAGCCTATGGCTTCCCCTGTCAACGCTTAACTCGACACCTTACGATGTAAAGCCCATGACTCGGGGTTTCGGCGGTTCGCTAACCTTACCGAACTGAGGAATTACACCTCTAATCTAATACCGATTTAGCTCGGCGCACATCGCCGTAAAGCCCTAATCTACAACATGTTTCCACATTATAGACCAGGCCTCCGGCACAGATCCGTACRTGCGCTACTAACGCATACGGCTCCTACATCGAGTCAAAGGGTGAAGCGATCTTGCTGCTTCCCCTCGTTGCTCCAAGCGAGGTAGTAATCCTTCCATGCTCTGAGTCACGGTCATACTCCTGTCGAAGAACCTTCTCTCTRTCAGCCTCCTTCGCTCCACACACTCCGCCACTTTGGTCTCCCGTAGCTTTGTTCGCGTGCTTCTTCACTACTATGAAGCWGTCTGACTTCCAAAAGGCTATACTAYTCGGCTACGTCTAATTGACTTCCCGAATAGCTGTTTGYMTRACAAACAACCCTTTGGACCTCCCGAGTTCCGTGTAAAAGACATTGCCACATGCATGAGGTCTAAGACTGCGAAGAGCCGATGAATAACTAGCGTTACCTGACAGGTTTTGTGTCTATCCATCGTRTTGCCTTCCCTATCACACAACTAGGTCAGCACTCTTAAATATGATTTCGCAGCTCAATACTCAGCCTATGGCTTCCCCTGTCAACGCTTAACTCGACACCTTACGATGTAAAGCCCATGACTCGGGGTTTCGGCGGTTCGCTAACCTTACCGAACTGAGGAATTACACCTCTAATCTAATACCGATTTAGCTCGGCGCACTGTGTGTCCTTTATTACTGCTTTATTACTCGCTTTATTACTCGAATAATTCAGCTGCGCGAGGTCTGCGGCTCCCAATCCCTAGTTTAATGAATGCGCAAGCGTTCAAGAGATTATCGAAAAAAGCCCCCTTAACACTGCGTGTTAGGAGGCTTCTTTACGTATTAAAAGCTTGGCGATGTTCTACGTATCCCTTGGGTTTGAATACGCGTACCTCAAAATATATATCTTACTTATTATCGCCATCTAATCCTTTCTTCTTGGCTTCCAGATTCACACTTTCATTTTCTTGCTTGTTTTTTACTTGTGCAGCTCTAGCCATAACAGAGCTTATTAAAGCTTCTTTATCATAGGGACCTAATGTTTTAAAAACACGATCCAGAATCGACGGGCTTTGCTTTTTTATAGCTAAATCTATACTACATTGCAATTGTGGTTCATCGAGGTACCCATACCCGATTTTGCTATATAATTTTGGCTTTGCTATTAGGAATTGCTCTGCTAAATCTAAATGATTTTCTGCAACAAGACTGCAAAAAATTCGATGCATCTCACGAGAAAGAGGTTTAAGTGATAAAACTTTGACCAAAGAGCTAGCGTTTTCCTCTAGTTCTTTCTCGCTGTTGCTTTGTGAATATTTATCGTTTGGTAAAAGTTGATAAAGCTCTACGGCATACAAAAGGCCATTAGCATTTTTTTTCGAACTCAAGGCTTTACCTATACCGTAGTTGATATAATCAACATAGGCTTTATCCTGTGCATAGATAGGAGTTATGCGTTTTACCTTTTGAATATTCCCGTTGAGAATGGTTAATTTTATCAGTTTCTCTAGCAGTACATTTGTCTGTGTTTCTAATTTCCTGCTCACTAAATTTTGACTATGCTGATTTTTTTGTTTCTTTAATTCAGCACTTAAACGAGCTACATTATGGTAAACTACCGAGTCGGTATATTTTTCTTGGCTAGTATTATCAATCGGTAATCCTGGCAAAGAACCTGGTGATGGCGCCCTTAACAGTTCCCCTATATTTATTCTAACACCTTGATTAAGATATATTTCAACTTTGTATTGCTTTAATAAACGAATCACATTAGTAATATCAAACGATTTTTTATTCTCTAAAACCTCCTTATTAATAGCATGAAATATTATTTCAGACGCTTTATCTTGAGATGCTTTTTCTTCAATACTTTTAAGTAAAAAATTCAACGAATATTCTGTGAACAAATCTAACATTTTCTCAGACGGCATGCGATCGTCATTACTTTCTGCTAAAGATGTAATTTTCACTAGCACTTTGTATAAGTTTTGTTCTGATAATAAATGCTTAAGGTTTGTTAATAAACTGATTAACTCATCTTGTTTCTTCTCTTCTAGGAATTTACGGTATATATATGGCGAATTTATATAACTGGATACGATATGGGAAATAGCCCTTTCACGGTTTTCATCATCGAACTCAAATTGATTAATAAAAGATACCGCTAATTTAAACTCACTTTCAAAAGCAGAAGCTTCCTGGCTTTTCTCTAACAGAAAATCTAAATAAAATAAGACATATGAAAAATCAAAATCTTCTTTTATAATTAACTGAGCTAGCCTCTTTGCCGTATCTATATCATTATTTTTTATTGAGATGTACAAACCTCTTGTCAATCCTTCAAAATAAAGCTTACGGTCAATGCTAGAACCGAGTTCGTTATTAAATTGAATAGGGTGCGCTAATTCATTTTCTAAAAACGAAATAGTTTCATTGAGAAAATCTGGATCGTTAGATTTAATTATAAATGGTAATTGACCGATTAAATAATACGCATTACATGCCAATGCTTTAGGGCTTTGATTCGGTGTTTGTTTTATATGCTTGAGCATACTTTTAGGAATGGACAAACGTTTTCCTGCATAATGACTCAACCTGTGTAAATAAAAAACAGCGCCACATGGTTCCTCTGTAAGTGCGCATGAAGACTCGATTTTCGCCCCTTGCTCTTTAAGAATAGCGCCTGAATCACCGGACGTAATCTTAGAGAATAATATACGGCTAGAAACCATTTCTTTTAGATACTGACACGCTCCATTTACCGCGTCATTTTTAATATATTTATTATAATCACTTTGGGTGAACTGTTCAGGCTGCTTTGGCTTTGGATTAGCAGCTGCTTCGATAAGAGATGTTACATAGTATATATTTCTATTATTCTTTATTAATAACTTAACTATTTCACGAGCTTGTTGATAACGCTTATTCCTAATCATTTGCTTGACAATATATTGGGCAAAATCTTCTTTATCTGCTGCATCGAATACACTAACCAAACTAAAAAAACTGCTAATTTCTTTGGCGTTTAAATCTCTAGCAGAAAATCTTGCATAACTGTACATACCACCCCTGATATCAGAAGGAAGTGTTTTAGACAGGATGTGGGATTTGAGAAACTCCCATGGTACTTGCTCTGAAGGTAATAAAGCTGCATCCCTGTCATTCCCATCAACCAAGCTCATGATCTTTTCAAACAATTCAGGGTTTTCCTGTAGCACAAACAGCCATTTAGACCACTGTTTTTTGTCTACTATTTGCTCTAACACTTTCAGTTGGGTTTTTTCATTTGCCCTCTCTGATAAGTGTTTTTTATATTTTTCAAGCCTGTCTAAACCTATTTGGGTAGATTGCTTTAACCCCTCTTCTACATAGGTCACTATAATTTCATTACGCATATAGGGAGTAAACAATGTCAGCCAGCTTTCATCTGGCTCACCTGTAGCTTTTGCTAACCACTCTAATCGAAGATATAGCCTATCTGCCGTCAAGTTACCTGGCTGCTGTAATAATTGTTTAGCTTTTGCGGTGTATTGCTGAATAAGCGGCTTATCATTAAGTAGATCCGCCAGCTTTAATTGTTCATTGAGTACATCTCTAGCTCTTAATCTAGAACCTTCAGGTTGATTGCTAACCTCTTCAAGCATGAGCCTTATATATTTGTCATTATTGGTGCTCTGGTAAAACATCACTGCAACACGATTGAAAACATTATTATAGTAACGCCCCCCCATACCTCTCATATCTTGTTGAGCTAGCTGTAATAGCGTATCAGCGAGCTCAATTAAACATCGATAACTGTCGAAACAAGATAGTTTGGGAGTAGCTGGAGTCGATAGCTCTGGTATAGATGGTACATTTGTAACATCCGCGATTTCAGTGCCCTTGCTGAGATCATTCGTGGGCTTTTTATCGTTAATATTATTAGTAATAGCAACAATTACGACAAAAACACCAAAAATCAGGTACCATTTTTTATGGTTAGAAGGCTTGCTTGATATGTTACTCATATTAAATTAATAACTCTGTTATATTCTTAATCATCTCCTCATCCCATTTGCATAAACACAAGGGTGAAGAACCGAATCTATTTCTATATACGATCTAAACATTCAAACCGTAAAGTTTTCATCTAGCTTTATAAATTGCAAGCTGTAGTTTTCGAGACGCCAGGGCAAACGCATGAACATATTTTGTACAGCAAATCACATGTAATTAAGTAGATTAAATTCAACTTCTGTATAAAATTTAGCCACACTGTATGTC
>ASZJ01000201.1 GCA_000416275.1 Osedax symbiont Rs1 | reverse complement strand
GCTAGAGAAATAGGTAACTAAATATATGACGTAGATATCAAATTCAATTCAAATCGTAAAAAATAATCCATTACCGGAGAGTTGATCATAAAACGTTCATGCGTTTGCCCTGGTACAGCTGGCCTTTTAATTGATGCTACGAAACTTAGCGCTTTATAAGTATTCATCTAACGATTCTTAGATGGCTTTATCAGTCATCGTCAGATGAAAAGGCAGTAGAGGCGAAGGAATTTATGATCTGCGGCTTATTTTAAAAATTATTAATATGAAAACAAATTTTTCAATATTATTGATTGATATTTGAATAATTAGGATTGTGATATTGGGTGAAAAATAGCCTGAGAGTAAATCTATGATCAACTTAATTAAAGAGTTTGATCAAAAAAAGTTCATGCGTTTGCCTTGGCTGCAATCCAATCACTAATTTAGTGAGTGTATTAACAATTTCAAGATATGTCTCTTATTAACGACTTTATGCGGTTTCAGCAGAACGGTTTAATTTAATAAATTATAATCCGCTCAATATCGTGCAATAACGTTTAAATTTTGCTATATATACATCTCCTATAAGTTATTAATAATATAAATAATATAAATAATATAAATAATATATTCTAGTGTATGTTTAATTTATATAGCCTGCCCTATCCTCAATATATTAACAATGTTTTCACTTAAACCTGAATTCGTGGCTTAGTAGTGAATGCAGAGTATAAAATATTGGTTTTACAGTGGAAGTGAAAACATTAAATGCTCGCTCATATGCGTCCTGCTTTCGCTAAATAAATGCATCCATTCATAACAGCCACAGGCTCAACAAATATTTTTTATAAACCATTAAAATCAGCACTTTAAACTATGCTACGCGGTAAAATAACAGATTTAATTTGGAATAACAAAGACCACATTTATTGAATCGCAGATAAAAATATAATACTAATAAAGAGGCGTGCAATGAGAGAAAATCTTCCAGTTACCGAAAAAGAAATTAAAGTATTGGAATTACAAAATATTCTTACAACGACCCAACCAGGAGGAAAGATAAAATATATAAACCAAGATTTTTTGGATATTAGTGGATTTAGTGAAGAAGAACTGCTCAACAAAGACCATAATATTGTTAGACATCCTGATATGCCCGCTGCAGCCTTTAAAGGACTGTGGAGTACCATTAAAAATCACCACTCTTGGTTGGGAATTGTTAAAAACCGCTGTAAAAATGGAGATCATTATTTCGTATCTGCATTTGTCACCCCAATTATTAAAAACGGCTCAATTTTTGAAATTCAATCTATAAGAACAAAACCCACTCAAGACGCCATTGATAGAGCAGATATATTATATCCGCAATTAAAAACTGGAAAAACGCCTAAGGTACTAAAGAACAGTGCCCTTACTTTAACCACTAAATTTATTTTATTACAATTATTAACCTTACTTATCACTGCCGCCATTTTCTGGTTTACCGCTAGCCAAACAACATTATTAATTCTTCCAGTTATTGGTTTTATTAGTATGTTTTTCACATTTTTATTACTGAAACCTTTTAGGCGCCTTGTACAAAAATCAAAAAAAATTCACGACGATAATGTTGCTAGGTATATTTATACAGGGGCGGCAAATGATATTGCTCAAATAGATTTAGCATTAATTTATCAAGCTGCTGAAACATCATCCTTAATCGGTAGAATGTCAGATAATGCTACACAGTTAAAAGAAGGTGCTGTAAGTCTAGATAAGGCCGTTAAGTTTAATGGCAGTACCGCCGATACTCAGTTCAAAATGACAGATCAAGCGTCAGTAGCGATAGAAGAGATGTCTGCATCTGTCCAAGAAGTTGCTAAAAATGCCAATAATGCCGCCGCTGCCGCTAATGAAAGCTTGTTGATCACAAAATCCAGTGAGCAACAGTTGAATAAAAATCAAGCATCGATCCTCAAATTATCAAGTGAAGTTAGCTCAGCTGCAACTATAATTAATGACCTGCATAAAAGTAGCAAAGATATTACTTCTGTACTAATTGTCATTAGAAGTATTGCAGACCAAACCAACTTACTGGCATTAAATGCCGCTATTGAAGCCGCCAGAGCGGGCGATGCTGGTAGAGGCTTCTCTGTTGTTGCCGACGAAGTGCGATCTCTAGCAACCAGAACGCAAGTCTCAACCGAAGAAATTGAAAATATAATCGAAGTTTTACAAACCGGCACTGAAAAAGCAGTAAAGAGTATGGTAACAAGTCAAGAGCACGCTTCTATATGTGCAAAAGAGAGTGAGCTAATGGTTAAACAGCTTGAAGGGATACGCTCTTCAGTAGGGAACATCACCGGAATGACTGGTAATATAGCCGTCGCTGTCGAACAACAATCGTCGGTAGCCACTGAAATAAGTGAAAATTTACTTGAGATCCGACAGCTGGCTCAAGAGAGTTTAGAGTCGACAGTAGCTGCCGATGCCAGCCAATCATTTAGCAAAATGGCCACCGACATGGATGAGCTTGCCATGCAATTTTGGAATAAAAAATCACCTAGTTAATCGCTAGATTATAATACCTGGATCTGCGGTTTGAATGTGAATCCAGAGTATAAGCTGCTAACTTTACGCAGGTTTACACTGGAGTTAAACAAGATTAACCGTTATCCCAGTTAAGCCTGGCATCCACTAAATGTATGCATCCATGCATACAACCCATAGATTCACAGTGATATTTTTTAATCAGGAACAATCAATAGCTTACGCTTTATGCTGCTGCATACTCACTGATTCAGTTATTTTTCAATACTGTCATGCCAATGATATTGCGCTGAATTTCTGAGGAACCTTCATAGATTCGCATAATGCGAACATCTCGGACATAGCGTTCCAGTGGCATTTCTCGGGTATAGCCGTAGCCCCCATGAATTTGCAGTGCTTGATCAGTAATGCGACCGGCAGCTTCAGATGCGTAAAGTTTAGCCATCGCAGATTCTAGTGAGAAACGCTCTCCAGTTTGACGTTTGGTCGCCGCTTTTAGACCAAACATTCGCGCGGCCTCAAGATCAGTTGCCATATCTGCTATCATCCACCGCAGCCCTTGAAACTCACCGATCGGGTGGCCATTTACCTCACGAGTATTCGCCCAGCAAAGAGCTGCCTCATAAGCCGCGCGTGCGATACCAGTACAACTCGCTGCAATTTCGACACGACCGTTATCCAGCACCTGCATGGCGATTCTAAAGCCATTACCTGCGACTCCTCCGAGAAGATTTTCGGCCGGTACTTCACAGTCCAGAGCGACCTCAAACACGTGCCCTCCTTTCAAGCCCATGGTGCGCTCGGTGGCGCCAATCTCAACTCCAGCCGATTTTCTGTCTAGGTAAAAGGCACTGATGCCGCGGTGCCCTGCACTCTTGTCTGTTTTGGCATAGACGATGAGGAAATCTGCCGCTGCTGCATTGGAAATAAAATGCTTAACTCCTCGTATCCGATAGCCATTTTTGGTTTTTTCCGCCACCGTACTCATCTCTGCTGGATTAGAGCCTGCATTAGGCTCGGTCAACGCAAAAGCACCCAGCTTTGTACCAGCAGCAGCCTCGGGGAGCCATGCCTGACGCTGCTCTTCAGTACCACCTAACAGAATCGAGTCAGTGGCCAGGAAATGAGCGGTGAGCATTGAACCGGTCGAGCCACAAGCACCGGCTAGGTTCTCCACTGCCAGATAGAGCGCGACCGCAGAAATGCCAGCACCACCATAAATTTCTGGGAGGTTCATTCCCATCATGCCGATATCAGACAGCATTGGAATATGCGCAGTGGCAGAGAGGCTGTCTTCATCAATATCTGCTGCAGCGGGAGCAATTTCCTGTTGGCAAAATTGATTCAATGCATCCGCAAACATGCGGTCGTCTTCAGTAATGGTGATATTCATTATTTCTTCCCTACGGTATTCAGACCTCAGCATAACTTACCCAGAGGGTATGATAACTGCGCTCGGTAATACGGCGTTAAMAACCGGCTCAACATGCTCATTTACACCAGTAATACCCATAAATGAAGGGCACACTGTACCCAAAGTGAGGGGCATACTATACCCAAAGAGAGGGGCACACTGACTCCGCTATCTCGCCGATTTTGCTTTATCTTACCTTCGCTCGCAACGTTATGCGGAGATCTCGTATTATGATTAACAATTGGAATTCTGCAACTTTCAACGGTATTGAAGAACGATTACAGGTATCTGCTTACCAGCTGGCAAGTCGATAAGTATTCGCTTGCTATGCTCTGCAAGCTTCTTTTCATCGACTTGTTTTGATGCGCCTCGACAGTTATACAAATAACTCTTTATTGTGCTCGCCAAGGGTCGGCGCTGCACTCGGATCAACTTCAGCCCAAGTACTGGCCCTCACAGGTTGGAGCATCATTGGGATATTCCCCAACCTAGGGTGATTTTGGGTCGCTAATAATCGACGATCTCCAGAGCTCGCATCAGCGAGTACTTCAGCCATTTCCAGAACCGGTGAGGTAGGCACCCCCGCTGCTGATAAAACCCCTGTCGCAGCCTCAACCGTTAATTGACCGAGCCATTTTTCAATTCGTTTCTTTAATAGTGGCTCGTGACGAGTGCGCTCTTGATCCGAACAAAATAGTGGCTCGCCAGCCATTTCAGGCTGCCCCATGACTCCACATAATGCGGAAAATTGCCGATCATTGAGTACCGCAATAATCACTTGACCATTGCTGGCCTTAAAAGAGCCAAAGGGTGTTGAAAGTGGATGACGATTACCCACACGACCAGGGGCTTCCTTACTAAACATCCATTGTGCAACCGGAGTCGGCATCAAAGAGAACAGGGAGTCCAACATGGCGATATCCAGTCTAACGCCCTCTCCAGTGCGTTCTCGATCGAACAAACCAGTCATAATCGCCCACGACGCATAGAGCCCCGCCACCATATCAGCAATCGATTCTCCAACCTTAGTGGGCTCTCCATCTGCTTGGCCGGTAATGTCCATCATGCCAGACATGGCTTGTACCACTAAGTCGTAGGCCGGCAAGTGACTGTTTTTGCCAGTTTGGCCAAAACCCGAAATACTCGCATAAATGATTTTCGAATTAATCGCTGCTACTGCTTCATAGCCAACCCCTAGACGATCGGCAACACCTGGCTTAAAATTTTCAATAAAGACATCGGCGTCAGCTATCAACTTAAGCACTCGAGCGAGGTCTAACTCATTTTTCAGGTCTGCGACCACGCCCTTTTTATTGCGGTTGATAAGGGTGAATAACGCGCTCTCTCCGTTTTGAAACGGACCTACGTGGCGGTATTCATCACCACTAGGTGATTCGATCTTGATAACCTCTGCGCCTAGATCGGCGAGCAGAGCGGTACAAAAAGGGCCTGACAACACCCGCGTCAGATCGATTATTTTGATTCCTTTTAGGGGTAAGTGCTTTTTATGCTGCGTCATTGGCTGAGGCTCTCTTTTTATTTTTAATCTTGGATAGTTAGTTTGCCTGCCCCTATCTATTGTGTAAAATAGTAGTTGATAATAATTACTATTGGAAAAACTAATTGTGATAACTCTGCATCAAATTAAAGTGTTCATCGCAGTCACCGAATGCGGTGGAACTTCAGCCGCTGCCCGTGCCCTCCACCTATCTCAACCTACAATTTCACTCACTGTACGTAACTTAGAAGAACAGCTGGGTGGCGAGCTTTTCATTCGCAATCCACCCAAAGGACTTGCTATAACACCCTTTGGTAGGAGCAAGCTTGAAGAAGCGCGCACGCTGTTATCTCAAGCTGAAATGTTCAGCGAGCAACAAAATGCAGCCCCGCAGCTGCGCGGGCCAATCACTATTGGCTATTTCGCGACGTTGGGACCGTTATATATACCTCGGCTAATTCGTCGCCTTAAGGATAAGTTGCCCAAAGTAGAGGTCCAATTACAAGAGGGAGTAGATCTTACTTCAATGAATCGGATGCTAAATTCAGGACAGGTTGAACTCGCTCTCACCTATGATCTGAGTTTAGGCGATCGCCCGAAAGTGCATCAGCTCAAGGAATGTGAGTTCTATGCGGTACTGCCCCAAGATCATCCGCTTGCACAAAAAACCACAGTTTCAATCAAAGAGCTGGCTGAAGAGGACTTTATCCAGATCGATTTACCTTCCAGTTCTGAATTTCTGATGTCACCATTTTGGCACTACAAACTAGAGCCGAAAATTGAATATAAAACCAACTCACTAGAAATGTTACGCGGGATGGTAGCCAATAATTTAGGGGTATCGCTGCTAATCACCCGCCCTGACTCTGATATAAGCTACGATGGATCGGGACTGGTTTGCCGGCCAATTTCAGAAGCTCTTCCCAAGCAAAAATTAGTACTCGCTCAGTCACATCAATTATCACCTACGCCGGTAGCAATTGCCGTAATTGCAGAGATTAAAGCGATGTTTAAGGAAGAGTAATAAGGCACTTGAACAGCACACAGCGTATGCCAAGTTATCTAACCAAGAAAATCACGCTTGGTTACCAACCCTGTGAGCAGTGTCTGACTGCTCAGAGACTCCCAGATACAGCTAAAATTTTAAAAATTTTCCCGATTGATTTCATACTCCGCTCAACTTGGCAACCATCTAACAAAGTGATTAATTCCAAAAAGTATTGAAATGATATATTGTATCACAGAGGTCACAGAGAAGAGAAATGAGAGAAGAGAGAAAGCATCTTTTGCTATGGCGGAGAAGCAGGCTAATCAGGAAACTTTTAGATAAAATCAATACTTGACTCTCATACCCACTGTTAAACCATGGATTAAGGCCTAAGTTTATTGACTTACAGCCAACCGAAGATAAGCTGCTTGTTCACTAGCGCGACAGTAGCTAACACCGAATTAGGACCAGCCATGCTAATACTTAATTGCACGAAAGCCGCAGCTGATTTTTTTAGCCGCCAAATAAATGCTAAAAAAATATCCCCTCTACAACCCGCACCTCAACAGACGATTGCAGAATCGATAGCCGAGACGCCAGCAGATGGCCCGCGACAATGGCACTGGCTGGTACACTGCATAAATGTAAAAGGTAAAAAGGTGCTGATTGCAATGGATTTTGCAAGCCGTTTTAGCATCACTTTATCGGCGATTAGCAAAGGCGATGACGGCACATTCCTAAACAACCTTGAACTGCATCTTATCGTACACATAACAGCAATGCTGAGCGCCGTTGATGCCGACCCGCAGCACATCGACAGCAGCCTTGAACGCTACCGAAATCTGCATGATAGCTGCGCCTTTTATCTGCGCGGTGACCGAAGTGTACAGACCCACATCAATGATGTAGCTTGGCATTTTCGCAACTGGGTTGATGATATTGGATACGTCCCCACTGAAGTAGAGTTGATTGATCAGGATGTTTTTGTCAATCAACTGCTCAGAAAACGCCGCGCTGAAAAAGACTATTTTTATCCCCAGCATGAATTTATGCACCACTGGTTAAAGCACTATGGTGGATACAACCACGCTCAGGCAGATCGATGTATAGCGATCGCACGCGATCAAATGCGCGGCAAATTACACGCAAGACACTCAGAATTAATGACGGCAAGTGATCTGTTACCATTGCACAGTGCTAGTGTTCAAGAAGCCGCAATAGAGCCCGATACTCATGCTGCAGAATACACAGGCACTGCCAGTAACGTGATCTCATTGGATGCTTATCGCAAGAGGTAGTTGCGCGGCCATTGCTCTAGCTGTTGCCTCACCCCTAATGAGCCTCTAAACAAGCGACACTCGCCGCTGACATACAGAGCAATTGATGATTAAGGCAACAGTTACAGGTATGTGAATGGCGCCCTGTCGTAAATTAAGGGCTGTAAGGCTCGCTGGGATTAAACTTTTATCTAAGATAATCCCCCTCGAAAAATTCTGCTGTGATCTGCAGTTAGCTAAAAAACAAACACAAAAAAGCCGCTCGAGAGCGGCTTTTTATTAAGTGCTAGGTAAAAATGATTTACATCATTCCGCCCATACCACCCATTCCGCCCATGCCGCCCATATCAGGCATAGCAGGTGCGCTGCCTTCACTTGGCTTATCGGCAATCATCACTTCAGTGGTGATCATTAGACCGGCAACAGAAGCTGCAGCTTGTAGCGCAGCACGTGTTACTTTAGCAGGATCTAAGATGCCCATTTCGATCATGTCGCCGTATTCACCGATAGCAGCGTTATAACCGAAAGAACCCGTACCTTCACGTACTTTAGAAACAACGACTGAACCTTCATCACCTGAGTTTTCAGCGATTTGACGCAGTGGAGCTTCGAATGCTTTAAGCGCAAGCTCAACACCGACTGTCTGATCGGCATTTTCACCTTCAAGACCGGTTACTTTTTGCAGTGCTCTTACTAGTGCTACACCACCGCCGGCAACGACGCCTTCTTCAACAGCTGCACGAGTTGCATGTAATGCATCTTCAACACGCGCTTTCTTCTCTTTCATTTCAACTTCAGTTGCAGCGCCAACTTTAATGACAGCAACGCCGCCCGCTAGTTTAGCAACACGCTCTTGCAACTTCTCACGATCGTAGTCTGAAGAAGTATCTTCAATTTGTGCACGCACTTGGTTAACACGCGCTTCAATCGCTGTAACATCACCAACACCATCAACGATAGTAGTATTTTCTTTACTGATAGAAATACGCTTAGCTGATCCTAGCTGCTCTAAAGTGACTTCTTCAAGTGACAGGCCAATTTCTTCAGAAACGACAGTACCACCCGTTAAAGTAGCGATGTCTTCAAGCATCGCTTTGCGACGATCACCAAAACCAGGCGCTTTTACTGCAGAGACTTTAACAATCCCGCGCATGTTGTTAACGACTAGTGTAGCAAGTGCATCACCTTCAATGTCTTCAGCGATGATCAACAGTGGACGAGACGCTTTAGCAACGGCTTCTAATGTTGGAAGAAGATCGCGGATGTTAGAAATTTTCTTATCCACTAAAAGAATGAACGGCGCATCTAGTTCAACAGACATGGTCTCTTGGTTGTTGATGAAGTAAGGAGACAAGTAACCACGGTCAAACTGCATACCTTCAACAACAGTCAATTCGTTTTCTAGACCAGTACCTTCTTCAACAGTGATAACACCTTCTTTACCTACTTTAGCCATAGCTTCAGCGATAATGTCACCCACTTGCCTATCAGAGTTTGCAGAGATAGTTCCTACCTGTGCAATGGCATTAGCATCAGTACAAGGTACTGCCTGCGCAGCTATTTGCTCAACAACCGCAGCAGCAGCTTTGTCTATGCCACGCTTAAGATCCATTGGGTTCATACCTGCAGCAACGGCTTTAAGGCCTTCACTGATGATCGCTTGCGCCAATACAGTCGCTGTAGTTGTTCCGTCGCCCGCTACATCGTTAGCTTGAGATGCAACTTCTTTAACCATCTGTGCGCCCATGTTTTCGAACTTGTCTTCTAGTTCGATTTCTTTAGCAACAGATACACCATCTTTAGTGATAGTCGGTGCGCCGAAAGACTTATCTAAAATAACGTTACGACCTTTAGGTCCTAAAGTTGCCTTCACTGCGTTCGCTAGGACATTGACGCCGTTAAGCATACGTACACGTGCGTCATTCCCAAATAATACTTCTTTAGCCATTGCTCTAATTCCTTAAATTATGTTTATCTTTCATGGTGGTATTCACCAGCATGAATATATAAAATTCTGAATATGAAGATAAAAACGCGATTAACTTTCTAGAACACCGAAAATTTCGCTTTCATTCATAATAAGTAACTCTTCGCCGTCAACTTTAACTGCGTTAGATCCTGAGTACTGACCAAATAATACTTTATCACCAACTTTTAGGCTCATTGCCTGAACGTTACCATTGTCTAGAACACGTCCAGAACCTATGGCAATAACTTCACCTTGATTCGGCTTTTCTGCTGCTGAGCCTGGAAGAAGGATACCGCTGGCAGTTGTTTTTTCTTCTTCACTACGGCGAATAACTACACGATCGTGAAGTGGACGAATATTCATTGATAAATTCTCCTAAGGTTTAATCACAAAAATATATAATTGTTTTGAGATTTATTTAAGTGTTAACCCCCTCTTACGTGAGGGTATTTACTGGTTGAATACTAGTTGGGGTCTGGCCAATCCTATTTCAATCCTTTCGCCGAATTTATTTAGAAATTACTCAAGTATTAGTATTAAGGGGGTTTTTTGCCCAGTTACAAATGGCGAAGGCTGTTTTACACCCCTATCCTTTAAGACATGTATTTTCTAGCTGTCTGCGATTAAGTTCAGGTTTCTGATCTCTTGATCGACAACTCGTCACTCGATGGTTTTCATTTAAGTCTTTTAAAGGCCTTTTTCACCACAGAGATCACACAGACACTGCGCTGCACARAGAAAACATTAAAATCAAGAAATTTAGAAAGACAGCAATCTCTAGGCCTTAATCTTTTAAATCCCTCCTCYGTGCCCTCTGTGACCTCTGTGGTAAACCAATCTTTTAAAGTTTTTTAACCACCGAGATMACACAGACACTRCGCTGMAAAGAGAAAASCCTAAAAYCTAGTAAAACAAAAACCAAGATCTTAAGGGCGTTTTCACCACAGAGGTCACAGAGGCGCTGCGCTGCACAGCGGAAAAATAAAAGACGATAGTTACAATCATTGACGCGAGCGAGTGAGTGAAAGGGGATTTTTAAGAAGCTTTCGGGTAAAGGTCGAAGTACTCTTTGTTACCAATCAATACCGATCTACTTAGCCTTGTCCTCGACCACAGCTAAAGATTTTTTTTGTGTTCAATATCTGCCGGCAAGATGTTTTCACTACCATTCTGTTGTTCTGTGTACTCACCTTCAAACACTTCCCCGCGGTGCTCTTTACGCGCGGTATTAGTCGTAGGGGTTTCAGCAGAAAACGGATTGTCGTCGATGTCTTGTTGGAATGATCCGTGCATTTGACTAAAGCTCCCCCTCGCCATTTTATGCTTAAAGCGCTGTTTGGCGATGCTGATCAAACCAATTCTGGTGATCGGAAACAAACAGCAAAATCCTATGATATCTGTCACAAAACCGGGCGTAATTAACAGCGCGCCACCCACTGCTAACACTAGGCCTTCAAGCATTTCTTGCTGAGGCATTTCGCCGTGAGCCATTTTTTGTTGCGCGCGCGCTAAGGTTGATAATCCCTGATAACGAAGCATATTTACGCCGATAAAAGCGGACAATAGGACCAGCCCAATAGTGTACCAAGTACCTATAAGCTGACCGACATGAATCAGCAAGGTAATCTCAACAATGGGAATCAAAATAAAAATAATAAAAACGATAGGCATTTTAAAATCTCAGATACACAAAACAAATTCGGTTAAGTGTATCTGAAATACTGCAGAGGATCATCTGTTGATTTTATTAATCAGATTAGCGTCATCATTAATATCGATCAATGACTACTCTCAAATCAAATCAGTAGAATTTAATGATGGATAACGACCGGCTGCTCTCTAGTGAGTAAGGTTAGTTTTCGCTCTAAGTACTTTAATAACAAGCCGTAGACGGGTAGAAACAAAGCGAGACTAATGACCAATTTAAAACCGTAATCAACCCAGGCAATCTCCAGCCAATGTTCGGCCATAAAAGGATCTATACTTGCAAAAAAAGCAATTGAGAAAAACAGCATAGTGTCTATCAAATTTCCGACTACTGTCGAGGCAGCAGGCGCAATCCACCACTGTTTGGCCTCTCGTAATTTTGTAAAGACCCTAATATCTAAAAGTTGACCAACAAAATAAGCGACGAAACTAGCCAGCGCAATACGTGCGACGAAAGTATTCAGCTCATTAAAGCCAGCGAAGCCAACATATTCTCCTTTCACTAAAACAACTGAAACAATATAAGAGATAAGTAATGCGGGCAACATCACACTAAACACTATTTTCCTCGCCATTTTAGCGCCAAATAAGCGCACTGTTAAATCCGTAGCGAGAAAGATAAAGGGAAAGCTGAACGCTCCCCAGGTGGTATGGAAGCCGACCAGTTCGAAGGGTAATTGTACTAAATAGTTGCTGATAGCGATGATAGCTATATGAAAGCTAGCGACGATTATTAACAAGCGTTTTGTTTGTATAGAGGTGTGTATCATGATTTAGCCTTTTTATTAGTTGGGGTGAGGGAACCCAAATTTCAGCCGGAAGGATATAGAATGTTAATAAATTGTCAAACTTTAAACTAAATTTAGCAACAATAAATTGCTTCTTCTACGGGCCGATGAGTGAGCAGGATCGCTAATAGCCATTTAATCTGTTGAAATGTAAGGACTCTCACCACTTGGACATGATGAGCTTACTGCTTTTGAAAACTGATCAATATTTAGTCTTTTAAAGACGCTGCGCGTCAATCAATAGAGTTAAACCTGAATCCGTGACTTCAAAGTAAATACAGAGTGTAAGAAATTGGCTTTACAGTGGAATTGAAATATATTAGCTGCAAGCTCAAATGCGTCCTGCATTCGCTCAATAAATGCATCCCTGCATAAAACAACCATAGTCGCATGCCGACTGGCCAATGCCCTTTCATCTTTGTCATAGCCGCCTCCAATCACGGTGGCTATCGGTATTCCAAGTTCCGCGGCCCGGTTCAACACAAAATGATCTCGGCGTCTAATTCCATCGACACTAACATTAATTAAACCTAACGGGTCGCCACTGAAGATATCCACGCCGGCATCATAGATAATCAACTCCGGCTGACTAAGTCGAACCGCCCGTTCGAAACCGTCCATCATCATTTCTAAATACTCTTCGGTCGACGCGCCAGAGGGAATATTGATATCTAAATTACTTTCGGCCTTGCGGGCGGGAAAGTTTTTTTCGCAGTGCACAGAGCAAGTGAAAGCGTTATCTTGGCGATGTAGAATTCTAGCGGTGCCATCGCCTTGATGCACATCGAGGTCAAAAATCAGGATTTTTTTTATTTTACCTTGTGCCAATAAGCTGTTGGCCGCAATCGCCAGATCATTGAGAATACAAAACCCTGATCCGAAGTCAAAATGGGCATGGTGCGTTCCCCCAGCCAAATGACAGGCAATGCCGTTTTTCAATGCCAGCTGACAGGTGAGCAAAGTCCCGACTGGGGAGAGTAAAGTTCGCCTGACCAGCGCTTCGCTCCAAGGAAGCCCCATCCTTCTCAACTCGCTTTTATCTAACTTGTTTTCGACAAACTTAGCGAGATAATCGGCACAGTGAGCATGCTTTAGCAATTGCATACTGGCTTTAGCAGGCCGATATACATTGCTATTAGTGGCTATCCCCTGCTCAACTAACAGCGCGTGTAACAAGCGAAATTTCTGCATAGGAAATCGATGCTTATCGGCAAAACTATAACTGTAGTGAGGATGTGTTATGAGAGGTAATGGCATCAAATTTACTGGTATGGGGTTAATGGGGTTTATTGATATAATTAAAACTATTCCTGATTAGCCCTGTGTCTCCGCCCCACAGCCAAAAGCAAAAAAATCTCTGAAGAATAAATAACTTAGCTTTATTTACACCTCATTGAATTGTAAAAACACGTTTCAACTTCACTTAACTAATTGGTATTATGAGACCTTTGCATAACGTTGCGAGCGAAGATAAGACAAGGCAAAAACCGGCAGATAGCGGAGTCAGTGTGCCCCCTCACTTTGGGTACAGTGTACCCTTCTTTATGGGTGTAACTGGTGTAACTGAGCATATTGAGTCGGTTTTTAACGCCGTATTACCGAGCACAGTTATCATACCCTCTGGGTAAGTTATGCAAAAGTCTCATTATAACTCAAGTTTCGGGATTCAAATAAAACCAAAAATCAGTAACTTCTCAATAACACG
>ASZJ01000200.1 GCA_000416275.1 Osedax symbiont Rs1 | reverse complement strand
GTTCACTTTCTGGAATATCAGGTAAAGTAGGGAGTTTTTTCAAAGGTTTAAGTCATAGCAGCGAATGATAAGGTTATCTTACCATGGCTTTTTTAGGTGGTTTTTTTACTTCTGTGAAGAGGTCTGAGGCACTTAAATAGTTAGTCGCAACCCGCGAGTGTATAAGATAAATAAACCACTCACATGGACTGGTATAACGAGGTGCTGCTACTTAAAAGAAGAAGGGAAGTGGTCTTTAATTTTAACGACTTTTGGACTAAARCCCTGTCAAGAGAAAATGATTTATATTGACGTTCTGCCCCGAGTTATTGAGAAGTTACCACAACATAGCGCAAGCTMTTGATTYTACAGCGGTTAGAAAAATACCCGCCGAACCTATGGCTTTTATGCACGGATGCATTTATTTAGCGAATGCAGAACGCATATGAGCTTGCAGCTAAGATTTTTCAATTCAACTGTAGAACCAATATTTTACACTCTGTATTCACTTTGAAGTCACGGATTCAGGTTAAAGAAAGGTAATCCTCCAAGAAGACAAAAGTTTAGCGCCTTACTAGAAAAACTATTAATCAATTTGGCCTTGTTTTAATCTAATTTAATTACTGACTAATGCTATAATTCTAGGCCTATTTGCAGCCCTAGTATAAAACTAAGCTTCAATGTTAAAAACAGACTAGTCATCTAACCTGTATCTCTTATGCTACCTGAGTTAAACCGACTGATTTACAGCCCGTGATTTATTTGTCACTACCACAATCGGTGGTTTCAAAGTAAATACAGAGTGCAATACATTGGCTCTACAGTGGAATTAAAAAACCTTAACTGCACACATAGATGCAGCGGGTATTTTATAACCGCTGTATATTCTAGATGTTACGCTATGTAGTGCTGTGAAGTCACTGTGTTCGGTACTATATTAGATCACCGGCAAATTATTTAATTGCACACTATCAAGAGCCGACAATATGAGCCCTGTATCAAATCCTTCCAACAACATCGTTGTGGTAGGTAATTCCTCTGATAACCCTTTTGCGATTGATGTTGCTTATGCAATGGGACAGAACCAAGACATCGCCGACCTAATTGGCATGAAAGCATTCACCAATACTGAATTTTGCCCGCGTTTTATTTCCGATGAATTAGATCTTGATTCAATAGGCAGTAGCTTAGTCGGTAAAACAGTGGTGATCGTCAGTACTAGCAGCTTAGTACTGTCACGCCAAGAGCTGGCGATGCATAATTTTTTAATTGCACGAGCCGCTAAAGAAAACGGCGCTATCTGTGTCGTGTTAGTCGAGCCTGATTTGTTTTTTAGCGCCCAAGATCGCGGTGTTAATCATGATCTTGGAGATACGGTTGCAGAGCGCTCTCAAGCTGATTTGAAAAAATTTGACGGACAGCCATTCACCTCCAAACTCTATGCGCAAATGCTTAAGTTGTCAGGGGTTGATAAAGTGCTTACTGTACACAATCACTCTTACTCAGTGCAAAGCATCTTCAGTGAAGTTTTTGAAGGCAACTTCCACAATCTAATCCCCTACGAAATATATGCTCACTATTTACTGAATTCAAATATCATCAAATACGGCCCACAGGGCGAAGGCTTGGTATTGTGCGCCCCCGATAAAGGTGCTCGCGATTTTGTTAAAGACATGTATGCAAAATTAGGTCTGAGTAAAGCTAAGTTTATTCTGTTAGATAAAATGCGTACTTCGGAACATAAAGTGGCGATCACTTTGCACAGCGAAAGCGAGAGCACTTTTGAAGGATTAGATGGCTGTAGTATTGTGCTCTTTGATGACATGGTACGCACCGGGTCTACAGTGGTTAAATCTTGCCAGTTCTTACAGCAGATAAAACCTGACCGAATGATCTTCGCGGTTTCTCACTTTTACGCTTCTGATGAAGGCCGGGAGCGCATGGCAAACAATGCTATCGATGAAATCCTGACTCTCAATACCTTGCCAACGATTCTAAATAGAGATGTGCAGGGACGGCTGCGCAAGAAGATGGTGGTACTAAAAATTGAGAAGTGGCTCGCCCAAGAGCTAGGTAAAATTTTAGAGCTACCACTAACTAAAGAAGATAATCCCTATAAAATTGATATGTCTTCTAAAAACCCAAGATTTACCCGTAAAATCTGGTTCGCCGACCAACTGAGTTCTCTAAAAACAGAGAGCTAACTCCCCTTCTCCACTATTTAAAAAAACCCGCTAACTATCGCGGGTTTTTTATCACTGCTTCTAATTACAACTCGTTGTTACATTTAGAGACCTCTGCAAAACGTTGCGGCTATGCAGAGGTCCAATCTACTTAAAGAACTACCAATCACTCTTGGCATCGCGCTTTGCACGCTTTGCTTTTGGCTTAGCTGGATCTGTTGATTTATCAGTGACTGTAGCCGGCTTTACCTGCACTTCAGTCTGCTTCCACAAACCTTGTGCTGTGTAGTTGCTCCAGCCCCACTTCAACCAGCGTAGTAGCGACATCGACAACCAGATTGACCACAATAGCATCAGTATTTGATATCCCCACATCGGCACACTGATTACAGTAGTGCTCGGTAATTGCGCACTGATTGCATCTTGGTACCAGTGTAAATCATTAGCGTAAGAGCCATTGCCGATCACTTGCATATCTGGCGCGCCAAACATCAGACTATTAGCTACACTACCGATCAGCGCTAATAACATCACGGCTGTTAAGACGCCGATGCCGATCTGTACAATTTGGAACCGAGCGGTACTAGTGTCAGCGTTGATCAACTTATGATGCTTAGCCAACACCACAAACCAGGCAACGACCAATAATGTTACCGGCCAAAAGCTAGTGGCAATTCCCGCGCCCATCAACATCCACTGCCAGCTTTTAAGTGGTGACCAAGCTTGACGCCCGAGCACAAAACAAATCAACAAAATCATCATCAACACGCCCCAAAACAAAATGGCAGGGCCGATTAATGGACCTTGCACGGCAAGGATCCAGCGATTATCTGGCATTTTGATGTTTAACGCTATGTTAGTTGCATCCGGCAGAGCCAGCTGCGGGGTATGTGTCAACCAGCTCAAGGATTCATCCATGCTCCAATTCACATCAATACTATTCGCCCCTGGCGGTATCGGTAAAATAACCTTTCCCAGCTCTTCAACATAAATAATACTTTTATTATTAAGCAAGATACTATTTATTTTAGCGCCTGCTGGAAGCTGCAGCGGATAATCAGCGCCCTTGCTCGCTCTAAATTTTAACCGCAAATTGCTAACCGACTGGCGATTGCCGGGGGTATAAGTTAACTGCACTTCATCTGTAGATAGACTCGCTCCCTGCACCGGTACTGGCCTTTGGATGTTCAATGTCAATTTATCGCCAGAGGTGGGCATCCAGGTAAGCTTAGCGGTATTGGACTTTATCGGTTTTATGCCCTGATAACTTAAGTGCCACTTTAACGAGGGGACAATTTCCCACACCTCAAAGTAAGTTGCTGTTTTGACTGCCGTTAAAGAGAGTTCCGGCTTTTTTTCTAGATCAGAATGCCAAGTAATGCTGCGCGCATTTCTGGAAAAGTCTACAATCGCCTGTCGCTGCTTGATTTTAAGATCAGCACTGGTAACCGACTCCCCCGACAACAAGTCAATGCTGACATTGATAGCACCAACACTTGGCGCAATTCTAGTCACGGTAGTCGTGACACTCCAATCTAAGCCTAAGTTGATTCTTCTAGTTACTTTAACGAGCGGGGCTATAGGGTTAGGCGTCAGCTGCTTTTCTGTTTCACTGAGCTTCTGCCGCTTAATTTTGCGCAGCATCAAACGGCCATTGTTGATAGCGTGCTTATCTAAACCAGATATTTGCCATGCATCGCCGCTAAATTCAGTAAATTGCGGGGTGGGCTGAAACTGTAAATTTAACTGACTAAGGTCTTTCGAATCAATTACTAAATTAATTTCATGAAAGCCTTCATCGAGCAGCAAGTAAGCATAACCTTGCACTCTGGCCAATGCTTTGGCGGGCTGAGCATCAACCAAGACCTCAACATTATTAATTTTTCCCAGCTCAAAAGGTAAGCGCAGCGCAGTTTTTGTCAGAGCGGCTACCTGTAACTTCATTGTCAATGACGCAGCATTGCCCTGAATAGTTAACTGGTTAATAGCGATGCAATCCGGCTGACAGGGAGCGCTTTCGCTTAAACGTTGATAGTATTCATCTAACAGTGCCGGCGAGGGGTAATCCGCTGCCATTAGTGGCTCGCTATTGAACAGCGCTGCACTAAAAACTGTCATTACCAACAAACCAGTTAATCCGCCGGTAACTTTTGCACTAACAGACTGCTCAGCATTCGCTCGCACTTCTTGCCCCTCTTGATCATTGTTAGCGACAGAACCTCGTGGTCCGCCGCCTAGCTTGAAGCTCTGCCCGCGTAAAAACAAATATGCCAAGCCGAAAAACAACACAATTCTCAATAAATTGATAATCCGATTTAACCAAGGTGGGATAATCATCATTTCAATACTCTGCCCACTGACCACGGGGCCCGACAAGCGAATATTGACAGAATTCCATTGCCAGCTAGGCATCCCCGGTCCAATTTGGATAACTTCATGCTCTTGATATTGACGCTGATATTTTTTCACGACTCTCTTCTGGCTTAATTTATCTGCTATTTTTGACTTCATTAAACTGGAACTCTTTCCATAGACCGCTGCGGGCGCCATTGCTGAAGACTCAATGCTATGTACCTCGTCAACCTCCCTGTATTCAAGATCATCTGCCTGTTGCTGGTAACTGGGATTTTGATGAATAGAATAAGGTCGCTCCAACTGCGGATAGATCGCCAATCTAGCTTGCTGCACCACAAAAGGTAAAAAGTTAAGCACGATCAGAATGAGTGTCAACTGATAGCCGTATACGGCAAATGTACGCACCTTATGTGCAGGCAGCACTTGGGTTAAGAAATGAAAACCGATGATAATCAACAGTGCCACTATACTGGGAGCACCCTCAACATTGTGCACCACAACTGTGTACAACAGCCCGACAATAGCAGCGCTGACGCCATATTGTTTAAACAGCACCACTATGAACAAGATAGCGACAAATATCTGCCATAGATTCCAGCTCGACAGATAGTCATTTGAGACACTGTCAGCTCCCTCTACCGCAAACATGCTGTAACCTGGCGGTAAGTTGACGGTTAATTCGGCCTTTTTAATGGTATTGGACCAAGGATTAACTGCAATACTGTTGCCAGTTACTTGGCCGACCGAGCTCAGCTGAATACTGCCCGCTAACACTTCGACACCTTGATCGCTATCTACGGAGGTAATCAACACGGGTTGCTGGTTGATCGTTACCCGCCCTGCCAGATAGCCCTGCTCGGCGCTCAGCCTATCTAGGTATCCCATTGTGCCGGTAAGCCGCTCTTGAGACGTGAATTTATTACCTGAAAAACTTAACCATAAATTTCTTCTGAGTTCTAGCTGATGCTGATCGGGATTAACATCTCCACGGCTGCGCTCGATTATTTGTAAACCATGTTCAGCGGAAACTAAGTAACTTGCATACTGCTGCCAAGACTTTGGAATATTGGTTTGACTGCTGTCAATAGGTGCGCCTTTGACATCCACAATACGGTAACTTCTACTTGGCGCAAAACTCCATAACTCCTGGGCAGGCCAATGATTGTTGGCCTGCATACTGAAGCTCTCTTGCTCGCCAATCAATCTGGCCTGTAGGGATACTATATGTCTTCCCGGGCGCAGCTGAATCTGCATTTGCCCTTGACTGTTGATTCGCAAAGGCAATTTAGATTGAATGTTGGTTAATTCAAAACCTTCCGGCAATACTCGACCAATCGTTGTTACTCGTTTGTCGCCCGACACATTGATTTCCAACTGGGTATTTAACCACAGCGGATAACCATCGCGGATTAAACGATAGACCTGGATCGTCAAACTGTCAGATTTTTTTAGCCGTTTAGCTTTTGCTTGAGACAGCAGTAACGACTGTCCGCTGACACTTGGCTGAGATATTTTTTGTCCCTCAATAGACAAGTTAATAAAGGTTGTCGACTTGGGAAGCGTCAAGGAGAGCGGAATAGCCGCTAGCGCAATCGTGCCTTTAATTTTAAATTCACCAGTGCCTAAAAAAATCGCCGGCCGACGATTTCTCTGCATTACTTTAGCAGCTTGACCGTTTACTAATACAGATTTCGGCCACGCCTCGCTGTCCCCAGGTAGCGCTAACCATTCTGGCTTTTCTGCTACAACTTCCAATGAAAAATCAATAGCTTGTGATGTTACTTGAATATTGATTGGAGATTTCCACAAGCATTGTTGATGCTGACTGCCGCCGCTGGAACTGCAATTTAATTCAGGATATTGATGTAAAATCCACCCGTGCCACTTTTGTAATTCTGCTGGAGCATCTACGATATTAGGCGCAGCTTTTAAATTAAAAGAAAGCAGTATTAAACTTACAACGAACATCCTTAATACAATATACATAGTCATTCCTTGGTACACTTTGAAGTCACGGATTCAGGTTTAAGATTATAGAGGGCTAAATTTATAAATCACGCTATTTTTTTAAAAATAGCATGCTAGTTAAAAATTAGTCGACCAGCTCAATACCGAGATTACTCAATAAGTTAACTGCTTGGTGAGCACTGAATTTAGCGCCTTTAAGCTGGTTATTAGTGATATTGATGTGACAATTTTGCGCCTCGCTAAAATCAGCCTGTTCTAAATTTGTGCGACTAAAAGTACTTCCTGAGAAGTCACTATCGCTAAAATTTGCCTGTTTGAAATCACCATCAGTAAAATCGACATCCATGCAGCGGCAGGCTTTAATTTTTAAACGCTGCAAGGTTAAACCGAAAAAGCTACCGTCATTTAACACTGATTTTTCAAAGGCAACTAATGCGTCTAACGCTATACTGGGCCAGTTAGCCCGTGTCCAATCTATACCAAGCAATTTACAATCTTTAAATACCGTCTCGCTAAAACGCGTCCCCTTAAATGAAACCAGACTTAAATTACAGCGAGAAAAATCACACTCGATAAAAGAACAATTTTCAAAGCTGGAGCCACTAAAATCACAGCCCTCAAATAAGCATTCTTCAAAAATGAGATTCGAAATATTTTGCTCGAGGTAGACAAGCTGTTTGAATTGCTGGGTGTAATATTGATCTTCAGAGAAAATTGTCATTCATATCCTTATTATTTTCAGCTCTTAAAGAAATTGCTTTATGGAATCTCTAATATCATGCCTACAACCTTGCTGACTTGCATCCACTAGGAGACAGACAATAACAACCATACCAGAATCCGTGACTTCAAAGTGAATCAACAGCTTGCACTATGTGGTGCAGTGAAGTCGCTAATTCAGGTAAAAGAATAGCGAGGATCAATTCGAGTAGTGTCAGCATACTACGCATCAACACCTTAGTCTCACTAGAAATATTTTTCTCATCGGACAGGCGATCAAAGTCACTCCCGAGTCTATCAAACTCATCTCGTACAGATGTTTTGAGACCTCTGCATAACTTACCCAGAAGGTATGATAACTGCGTTCGGTAATACGGCGTTAAAAACCGGCTCAACATGCTAATTTACACCTGTAATACCCATAAACAGGGGTATACTAACTCGCTATCTCGCCGGTTTTTGCCTGGTCTGACCTTAACTCGCAACGTTATGCAGAGGTCTCGTTTTATTAATAGTGGTCATTTATTTTCATGCACTATTGGGTTTGATATCAATATAACACCATGATTTTTCGGTTTTAGTGGTGGCTTACAGCGCCCAAAAACAAGCGGGGGAAACACAATGTATCAAACAAATCGGTAGCACTCTCACACGTCATATAAGGACTTTTTCTGATGTGATGAAATTTTGAAAATAGAAACAAAGCTCGATAGAAAGAGGCACCTGAAAACGGTATGCCAGCTGTTTTAGGCTCTATCTAGGCGAAAAAATGGTTTACGGGCGAGAGCAAAAACATTGAAGTGACGATTAAAACAAAAAAATTAAGCAGATAAGAAAAATCAACAGCAATTAATCATTGCTAGCATTATCGACTAAGAGTAAATTAGCGCCTATTTCAATCATGAGTAGTAGAATAAAACCTATGAGCACTAAAAAAGTCATCAGCCTAATCTTTAGCATCATCTTAGCCGCAACTCTTATTACTGTCATTTGGTACAGCAACAAGCACACCGCGACACCCCCAGCTGCAAGCAGCAGCGTATTGACGGCTAAAGGCCCAGCATTTCCCGCGGTTAAATGCGACATTCGCAAGCAGTGTAAAAGCAACGCCCAAGCACTGACAGCACAGCTGAGTATTCAGCAAAGTGATATCCGCTCTTTTACCCCCCTTCCTTTCAAGCTCAGTTTTGACGGAATCAACCCTGATTCAGCAAATATTGATTTTCAAGGAGTTGATATGTTTATGGGTAGCCACAAGATACAACTCGAAAAACGCCCCGACCACAGCTTTTATGGTGACATAACACTCTCTGGCCATCACGGCAAAGCGATGACTTGGCGAGCAGTCGTTACTTACACCCTTAACGGCCAAAGTGCGGAAGTTTGGTTTGAATTTCCACTCCTCTAGAACTGCATTCACAGCGGGCTGAGCATCGCATCTGCCCGCTGTGTATTTTCAATACGATCACCATACAGCACAAAAAAATACAGACGAAGTGCATTTGCAATTTAGTCTTTAGCTACTTTACAAGCTCTCACTCCTTTGATCAGGGATCCAAGCATTTCATCTCCTCCAGCATTTTTGCACCAAAGACCAGTTCGTTAACCATGATGCTCAACCCTTCATTTTCGATGATCGTCAGCTTATAATTAATCCTGATTTCCCACCACTTCAGCGATGGTTAGGCCTAGCCCCTCCACCCCTAGTACTGGCAATAGGTTTAGCAGAAAACGCTTTCGCAAGATAATTAGCCTCCAAATCAGCGTAGAAAAAACCAAAGTAACAGCTCCTTTTAACAAGTCGCGAACGTTGGTTGCGTACTGCGAGATTAGCAATTAAGGCGCGGGCTAAAGGTAGACTGCCTGTCTGACAAAAACAAAGCTGAAATGTATGTTTGCCTGAGTAATTCTATGATAATCTCAGCTTAATTTATAAGGTATACTGAGCAAAAATAAAATAAATAACTGAGATTCGACGCACACGAGTCCGTTAAATAATAATTAGAGGTAAGCATGACAGAACGTGAATCAATGGAGTTTGATGTGGTTATTGTCGGCGCGGGCCCCGCGGGCCTATCAACCGCTTGTCGTTTAATGCAACAGGCGAACGACAGTGGCCGAGAACTAACCGTATGCGTAGTTGAAAAAGGCTCTGAAGTGGGCGCACATATCTTATCTGGCGCGGTGGTTGAGCCGCGAGCTTTAAATGAGTTATTTCCCAACTGGAGCGAACTGGGCGCGCCGCTCACCACAGCTGTCACAGAAGATCAAATATACCTGCTGCACAACGCCGATAAAGCAGTCAAGATACCTAATTTTTTCATTCCTAAACCGATGCACAACCAAGGTAATTTTATTGCCAGTGTCGGTAATTTATGCCGCTGGCTAGCCGAGCAAGCAGAGCAGCTGGGCGTTGAGATTTTTCCAGGCTTCCCCGCATCACATATCATCTACAACGATGCGGGCGCAGTCGCCGGCATCGGCACTGGCGATATGGGCCTAGATGAAAGCGGTGCAGAAAAAGACGGCTATATGCAAGGCATGGATCTACTGGCCAAGTACACGGTTTTCAGCGAGGGCTGTCGCGGTCATCTCGGCAAAGAACTAATCGAAAAATTCCAATTAGACAAAGACAGCGATGCCCAGCACTACGGCATAGGCATAAAAGAGCTTTGGGATATTCCCGCTGACCAGCACCAACTGGGATTAGTGGTACATGGCACCGGCTGGCCGCTCAAACAAGAAAGTGGCGGGTTTTTCCTCTACCACATTGAAAACAACCAGGTAGTGGTAGGTTTAATCACCGATTTAAGTTACAAGAATCCGCACTTAAGTCCATTTGATGAATTCCAACGCCTTAAACATCATCCAGTGCTTGCCAAGCATCTGGTCGGTGGCAAACGCGTCTCTTACGGAGCGAGAGCGATCACTAAAGGTGGCTTTAATTCTCTGCCGAAAATGTCCATGCCCGGGGCGCTGTTACTCGGTTGTGATGCCGGCACGTTGAATTTTTCAAAGATTAAAGGCACCCATACCGCTATGAAATCAGGCATGATCGCCGCACAAACGATTACTGCCGCTCTCGCCAAAGACGACCAAGGGGCTAGCGATCTGATCGCCTACGGCGACAATTTTAAGCAGTCGTGGATTTTTGAGGAACTGCACCGCAGCCGTAACTTTGGTCCAGCTCTGCACAAATTCGGCACCTTACTAGGTGGCAGCTTTAATTTTTTCGATCAAAATATTTATCCACTCCCATTTACCTTGCATGACAACACCCCTGACTACGCGCAATTAAAACCGGCCAGTGAATGCACTGTGATAGATTACCCCAAGCCCGATGGTATACTGAGCTTTGACAAACCCTCTTCCGTGTTTTTGTCCAACACTAACCATGAGGAGAACCAGCCCTGCCATTTAAAGCTGATCGACAGCAGCATTCCGCTGGGTAGTAATTGGCTTAAATACGCCGAGCCCGCACAGCGCTATTGCCCGGCGGGTGTTTATGAAATAGTGGAGAGTGAAGGCGAGCAAAAGTTTCAAATCAACTCACAAAACTGTGTGCACTGCAAAACTTGTGATATCAAAGATCCCGCCCAGAATATCACCTGGGTGACACCTGAGGGAGGTGGCGGTCCAAACTATCCTAATATGTAAGCTTTAGCGGCAACCACATAAAGGCCAGCCAAACTGGCCTTTATTGACGACTATCATCGTGATGATCATAAAAAATCATGTCTGCACTAGGCTCGCTACGCATTTTTTGCAGCCGCGACTCCAAATCCCCCACATGAATTTCTAACTTATTGGTATCGGGATCTAGTATATACAGGGATTCTCCTTCACTTTTGTTCTCTTTCCAGAGCGGCACCTGATGTTCGCTTAATTGCTGGCTGAAAACCGCAAAAT
The DNA here is from genome assembly GCA_000416275.1 of Osedax symbiont Rs1. Lineage (GTDB taxonomy): Bacteria > Pseudomonadota > Gammaproteobacteria > Pseudomonadales > Balneatricaceae > Rs1. The sequence goes on along the minus strand of ASZJ01000200.1, from coordinate 10,678 downwards.
CTGCCGCATCAATATCGAAGGCAATATGACTGTAATCACGGTGTTGAGCCGCCTGATCAAATTTTATGGGATCTACACTCAAACAAATCCACTGTCCAGCCACCGTTAAATAGGCACCCGCGCGCCATTTAACCTGCAGCTGCAGACCTAAGACGCCCTGATAAAAATCAATCGCGGTCGCTAAATCACTGACCGCGATGGTAATGTGATTAATCCCTTTTAGCATCTTTGAATCTCCATTCAAGCAGCTCCTCGGTCAGTTTCGATATCAAATAGAGGCGCTAATATAGCGGCGAGATCATCGACTGTTTTCTGACGGCTTATTCTATCTAATGCCGCGTAGATTTTTTTCCGTTGCTCCTTGTGTAACTGCGCTAGTATTTGCCCCACTTGCTGCTCTGACATCACTAAATCTTCACGCAATGCATGGTTTCTCGACTGCAGTACACGGTAGATATATAAAAATCTAGCCAACACCACATAGGGAAAGTTCTGGCTTTTAATCGGCCCTTGTCGAGCCTCATAGCCACCTAAAGGTAACCCTACCACCTTCAGCTTGGCTAACTTGTCAGCGCCAAACCATGCGGCTGTCGATCCGACTAACCCTCCGGCGATAGCTCCGAGCATAAAAGACTGCCCAGCGACCGCCAAATCAACAGCCCCGCCCGCCGTAGCACCGGCAATTGCCGCCACTTTAATGAGTTGAGGTTTATCCAGCCCCCAGGCAAACCACTTGTCGGTGTCAAACAGATCATCGGGCAGAGACAGCTCCGTCTCTCGGCGACTTAATTGATGATGCCGATACAACATTTGCAACTGGTCGTGCGCTTGTGATTCGCAGCGTCGCATCCACTGATAGTATTGCCGCTCTAATAAGATTTGCATTTTTTGCGCTTGCTCTTTGCTCAATGCTTTTTGCTGCAACTGGTAACCGCATAAATCTTCTAGCAATTTTGCAGCGACCGCACAGCTTTGCGCTTTTTGCGCGGCGACCTTCGCGGTAAATGCGGCAATAATTTGCTGCAGCACATCCGCCCAAGGTAAATGTAATTGAGTAAACGCGGTCAATAACTCTAAGTGCTGCTGCAAATCAGCTTTGATCGCATCAAAAACCCTCACCAATCGAAAATATTGCTGTAGCGCACTCTGCCAGTTAGCGACATACTCTACGCCGCCAATTGGATTAATTAACGCCATACTCGGCTGGCCAGTCCAACGTAAAATTTCCATTTCCGCTTCATATTCAGCGCTGTAGGGACGAGAGCCGTCGACCACATACAAAATCGCCGCACCCGCCATAATCGGTTTTAGCAATTCAATTTCATCTTTATATAAGGTTTGGCACCGTGCATCGTCTAAAAACTCTTGGATACGGGCGGCGCGTTGATCGGCGCTAGGCTGGCTTTTTTGCAACCATGCCAATACTTTACGCGGTCTCTGAAATCCTGGTGTATCAATTAAATAATAACTGAGATGATCTAATTTTATTTGATAGCTATGCGCCTGTGTCGTCGTGCCACTGCGCATAGACACCGCGATTCGATCATCCCTGGCCAAGGTCGAGACCACCGATGATTTACCTTTGTTGGGATGCCCAACCACGGCAAAAGCGGGGATCATGAGAGCTCCTTCGGTAACTGTAATTCCCAGTTAGGTAGCGCGAAACAAAAGCGCCGCCACTCATCTAAATGTAGTGCTGAAATACTCTGAAACTGATCGCTACTCCAATCCAAAGGTAAAACAATCCCTTGGGTTTGGCGCATAAAATCTTCTAACTCACCCATCGGAGGCTCCCACGCCGCCACGATCAACAGCTTAACTCGGTCATCGTTAATCACCGTTAGCTCGCTTGCGAGATCCGTCATCTCATTGAGCGAGTACACTCGCTCATTAGTGCCGTAAACTTGCTCCACCTGGGAAATCAAGCGCTCGGGTAATCCAGCCCAATTGAGCAATACATAATTGCCAGACACCGCTGACGTTCGACTAATTTTTTTTAAATTCGGCCGCTGAGATACAGTTGAGCTATGCGCGGCAAAATCACGGCTATTTTTGGCCGCGATCTCGCTAGCTGCCAGCGCATTTAAAAGCTGCTTACGACTTACCAAGTACAGACACAAACGCGGCATTAATGCGTAGACAACTTGTGCCATAAAGATATATTGCCACCATGCACTGGCAGCAACTAAGTGCGGATTTAAACTTAAGCGCGAGTCTTGAGCCATTTCCAGCATAGATAACAATGGCTGCGCTGAATCTATAAACAGCCAGGGCAGCGCAATAGTTTCTAGTACAGGTAAGACTTGAGAGGCATTCAATAAGGTACTGCGCCAGACAAAAGTCACGTCATTAAAAAGTAACACGAACACAAAAGCGAGCAGGCAACCGGCATTAAACACTAGCGCCATTTTTTGACTCTGACAGAACAGCCACTGCTTAAACAGCCCTGTTCTTTTCAGCTGACTAACGGTATCCAACCAAGTTCTTGGCCATATAGGGATAGCCAGCAACGCATTAACTAGGCTTTTTTCCGTCTTAATGACGCTCAAGATCACCATCAACAACAGCGAGACAACTGGCCAAGCGACAAACAGTATCAATAGGTACAACAGATTTACCCGCCCTAGCTGATCACCGCTAATCAACACTGAACTAGAGACAATGGCTGCGCCAAACACTAGCACACTCAAACCACTACTGATTTGCTGATAACTGTCTGCTCTCACTTGCACCTCTAATATGAACGGTTTTAGATAGATAAGGATTTCGATAAGCACCGGTTTGTACCTGGTCTTACCTTCGCTCGCAACGCTGTGCTGAGGTCTCAATTTGTTAATTAGCTTTACGCTAGACTGGAGCACCCCCAGCATACCTCAGCGCAAACAACTGGCGAATGCAGTGCTATCATCAAGCTATTGTCCAGACTGGCGATAACTGCCTGAGATCATAGCAGAGTATTGAATTTATAGAAAAATTGAGCAAAAAAAAGGGTAAATCTAAATGATTCACCCTTGTTTTAGTGGCTAGTTAATAGCCAGTGTTTTGCTATAAATTATAGCGCAACAATGTTCTCAGCTTGTGGGCCTTTTTGACCTTGAGAAACACTGAATTCAACACGCTGGCCTTCAGCCAAAGTTTTGAAGCCATCACCAGCAATTGCTGAAAAATGTGCGAAAACGTCTGGGCCAGACTCTTGCTCAATAAAACCAAAACCTTTAGTTTCGTTGAACCATTTAACTGTACCAGTAACTGTATTAGACATAATAATATCCTGTAATATAAATTTAAAAGTGCCTACTAGAGGCGTAAATAGCATAAAAATAGACTGAAACTTAGAAACCACAAGGACAGGAATTACGAAAAAAACTGTTTGTTGAAGCATGTAAATATATAGACTTTCTTTCTAGCTGCATTGAATTTATAACAGCGGCCGTTACTTGTCAACGCCTTTCTTATAAATAATGTTATCAGCCACATAAAAGTTGGTTTATTAGCCATTACTGCAAAATATTAGTTTTAAAAATAAACAACTTAGCGAGCTACACTCCATTCCCTTACCTGTATTTCAGCCCCCGAACAACGCTGACTTTATAGAGAATTTTCCCCTTCAGCAATACTAGACTAACAGCCTGAGACCTCTGCATAACTTACCCAAAGGGTATGATAACTGCGCGCGGTGATACGGCGTTAAAAACCGGCTCAATATGCTCATTTACACCAGTAATACCCATAATCAGGGGCACACTGCACCCAAAGTGAGCGGCACACTGACTCCACTATCTCGCCGGTTTTTGCCTTGTATTATCTTCGCTCGCAACGTTATGCAGAGCTCTCAGCCTAGCATTGCTGAAACAGACCATTAACTGGCTGTTTCAGCAACAATGAGCAACTGCGGCAATCCCACTAATCCAATCTAATCACCACTAGCTATAGTTATTTGCAACAACCAAACGCCGATATCTAGTGTCGCTCATCTCGAACCATTGGATCTCCCTCGCTACGCCCCTGTTTCTGGATGAGAACTAGTTATATTAATCAACTAGAGCTTTAAACAGTTTGTCAAAACTATCTAATCCTTCATTGGCTAGCTTATCGCTCATGGTTAATGCAGGCAAGAAGCGAATCACGTTAGCGTAGAAGCCACAGGCCAATAGCACAAGACCGTGCTGCGCAGCGCCAGCGATGATCGCCTGTGTCAACTCAGTGTTAGGCTGCTCTACATCACCCTCTTTAAATAACTCAATGGCGATCATACACCCTTGATTGCGCACCTCGCCAATCAGTTGCGGATACAGGGTTTGTAAGGCGGACAAGCGCTGGTTGAAAAGAGCTCCTAGCTGCTCTGCACGCGCCTCCAGCTGCTCTTCTTCAATTATTTCCAATACCGCAAGTGCCGCGGCACAAGCAATCGGAGCAGCCCCATATGTCCCACCTAAACCACCCGGTAGAGGCGCATCCATTATCTCGCTTTTACCCACTACTGCCGCCAGCGGAAAACCACCGGCAATGCCTTTGGCCATAGTGATTAAATCAGGCTCAACACTGGCGTGCTCAAAGCTGAACATCTTACCGGTGCGAGCAAAGCCGGTTTGAATTTCATCGGCAATCAACACTATGCCGTGCTGATCACATAAACGTCGCAGTGCTTGCAAGAACTCAGCGGGAGCCGCATAGAAGCCACCCTCCCCCTGAACAGGCTCTATTATAATAGCTGCCACATCAGAGGGAGCTATATCCACTTTAAACAAATTTTCTAAGGCTTTTAATGATTGCTTAACACTAACGTCGTGCAATTCAATCGGGTAGGGCGCGTGAAAAATATCTGCAGGAAAAGGCCCAAACAAATTTTTATAGGGAGTAATTTTACCGGTTAAGGCCATCGTTAAATTAGTTCGTCCATGAAAAGCACCATTAAAGGCAATCACCCCACGTCGACCTGTATAAGCACGGGCGATTTTAACGCAATTCTCTACAGCTTCCGCACCGGTAGAGACAAAAATTGCTTTTTTATCACTGTTACCAGGGGCGATATCCACTAATTTCTCAGCTAATTCTACCGCCACTTCATAGGGATTCACCATCACACAAGTATGGCTGAATTTATCCAGCTGCTGCTTGGCCGCTGCCACTACCTTAGGGTGACTGTGACCGGTGTTACAAACGGCTATACCCGCGCCGAAGTCGATATAGCGATCACCTTCAACATCCCACAGCTCTGAACCTTCAGCACGCTCTACATACACTTGATAAAGATTGCCTTGACCACGTGCTATCACTTTATTTTTACGCTGTTGTAACTCTTGATTGTTCATGAGTATTTCCTAATTATTATGAGTAACACCTGAGTCAGTGACTTCACCGCACCACATAGCAAAAACTCTTGATTCTACAGCGTCGATGAAAACATTGTAAAAACAAAACTTTAAACGCCGTATTCGCTTTAAAGCCACGGATTCAGGATAATATTACACCCTGGCAGAACTCTCTTTGCGATACTGATAAGTACGCAGTGCCGGCCAGGAATTTTATCTAGTTCCCAGTCAGCAATGCAAACCTACCGCAAGCTGCTGACTGAGATTGAAAACGCTAGGGATTGGCAACAACCTTATTTATCCATCGCTCCCATACAGATATATTTAATTTCTAAGTAGTCATCCAATCCATATTTTGAACCTTCTCTTCCCTGCCCCGACTCTTTAACCCCACCAAAAGGCACGATTTCCGCGCTAATCGCCGTTTCATTTATGCCGACCATGCCATACTCCAAGGCCTCTGCAAACTTCCAGCTGCGACGCATATTTTCAGTGTAAACATAAGCCGCCAAACCAAAGACTGTATCGTTGGCCATATCAAGCGCCTGCTGCTCTGTACTAAAAGAATAGACAGCGGCGACTGGACCAAATATTTCTTCTTTAAAGATTGCCATAGTGTCATTTAAATGAGTCAAGATAGTCGCTGGATAATAGTAACCAGCTGCGACACTCGCTTTACCACCACAAACAACCGTAGCGCCATCGGCAATTGCCTGCCTGACTTTTGCATCGATATTAGCGGTAGCTTTAGCGGTAATTAACGGGCCATGTGTACTGTCTGACTGACTATATGCACCAAAGTTAAACTCACTGACCGCGATATTCAGTCGTTTGACGAACTCTGCATAAATACCTTCCTGCACAATTAATCGATTGGCACTAATACAAGTTTGACCGCTGTTGCGGAACTTGGCATTGATCACCCCTGGAATAACCAGATCCAAATCGGCATCGTCAAAAATAACGATCGGCGCATTGCCACCGAGTTCCATTGAAGTGCGCTTAACAGTCTGTGCACACTGCGCCATCAATATTTTTCCGACCGGCGTCGATCCGGTAAAGGTGATTTTCTTCACCAGTGTATGGGAAGTTAGCTCGCCACCGATCGCCACCGCATCATCACCAGTGATGACATTGAACAAACCGGCAGGGATACCAGCGCGATCAGCCAACTCAGCAAGTGCTAGTGCAGACAACGGCGTTTCAGCAGCGGGCTTTAGCACCACCGCACAACCTACCGCCAGCGCGGGCCCTACTTTGCGGGTAATCATGGCACTTGGGAAGTTCCAGGGGGTGATTGCCCCGACCACACCAATAGCTTGCTTGATGACGATACCGCGTCGATCTGTTTGCGCGGTAGGTATAACATCCCCATAGACACGCTTTCCCTCTTCTGCGAACCATTTTATAAATGATGCACTGTAGGCTATTTCGCCTTTCGATTCGGCCAGTGTTTTACCTTGCTCTGCACTCATGATAATCGCTAGATCTGCCGTATTATCGACAATCAACTGACACCAGCGCTCTAGAAGATCCGAGCGAGTCTTCGGCGCTTGCTGTCGCCAGTCGCGCATCGCTAAATCGGCAGATTCAATCGCAGCTCGTGTTTCAGCAGCCCCTAAGTTAGCCACATTAGCAATCACTTGCTCAGTGGCTGGATCAATGACTGCGAACGTCGTGTTAGCATTGCCATCCAACCACTGACCATTCACATAAGCTTGCTGTTTTAATAGTGTCCGATCTGATAATTGATCGATTAATTGTACTGTCATAATATTCCTCATTACTATCTGCCTTCATTAATCGCCAACCAACTAACCAGGCTAAGATAATGTTGTACAAGATAGCTACTGGTTATTGTGCTTAGCGGTAGCCGCTGCGGCGAAAATATTTCGGGTAATAGAGCGCTTTTTTCAACTAATATGTACGGTAACTAATACCTGAATCTCTCTTAAGACTCCGCGTTTATGTTTTGCGAATTTATAAAGGTTTTTTACTATTGTTTATATAACTATTTTAGGAGTATTATAATTGAAAATTCAAAGGTAATAATTGAATCAGTGTCTTGAAAATAAATATTTGGGATTGAAAAATTTTAGCTGTAAGCGCATTTGAGCGCTGTATTCGCTGAATAAATGCGCCCTTACACAAACTGTAGATGTGCTACTAAGCGCTGTGCAATTAACAGTTTGTGCTATGCAGTTAAGTCACTGATGCAAATAATAGGAAGTCATTGGTTGTGGGATATAAGAAAGTAGCACTGAGCGGACAACTGGCAAATGTCGATATTAAGCTATTGCGAATCTTCAAAGCGGTGGTTGATGCAAAGGGGGTTAGCGCCGCTGAAGCTGAATTAAATTTGGCAAATTCTACTATTTCAAATTATCTATCTGATTTAGAGAAACGCTTGGATATGCGCTTATGTGAGCGGGGACGCAAAGGCTTTGTGGTGACAGCACAGGGGAATTTAGTCTATCAAGCCTCTTTAGAGCTCTTGCTGGCTCTGCAAAAGTTTCGCAATACTATTAATGATTCTCATCAATTACTGTTAGGGGAATTACATTTAATTTGTGCAGAACATACACTCGGGATTAATAACTATTGTATTGTCAATGCTATCGATAAGTTCCAAAAAATAGCCCCCAATGTCAACATTGATATTAGCATGATGGAATCCAATACCATTGTCAGCGCGATTGCCGACAACCGCGCTGACATCGGCATTACCGTCCCCCTGCAAACCTATTCACAACTGATTAACAAAAGTCTATTTTCAGAGCAGATGTCCCTTTACTGCTCAATCAGACACCCCCTGTATCACATTCCAGCAGCCGAGCTTAGCAGCACTGACCTCACAGCTTATAAATTTGTCGAGTCGCCGCGCTTAAGAGCCGGCCAAGAAACCCATAAAGACATGCTAAATTGGAATATAGCCAGCCGCGCCCACCACCAAGAAGCCCGCATGTCACTGATACTCAGCGGCCACTATTTAGGTTTTCTGCCCGATCATTTAGTACCGCAGTGGGGAGTTAAGGATCAGCTCAAGCCGCTATTCGTCGACAAATACAGTTACAGCAACACCTTTAGAGCGATTTATAAAAACCGCTCTAGCAATCAAGCACTAATTGATATATTTATGAAGGTGTTACTACAACCTGAATCCGTGACTTCAAAGTGAATACAGAGTGTAAGATATTGGTTTTACAGTGGAATTGAAAAATCTTATCTGCCTTGTCTTACCTTCGCTCGCAACGTTATGCAGAGGTCTCACAAAAAAATCGCTAGCTGCGCAGTACCGCGTTACAGGTCAACTTCTAAGTCAGATCTGGCATAGCTGCAACAAGGTAGGAACTCGTTACTATCATCGTCATCCATATCTATCGCCATAGCATCGGGCGCATGCAGACTGCCACTGATCAAGGTCGTATTACAGCTGCCACAAACACCCGCTAAGCAACTGTAATCAAGATAGATCCCCGCTCCCTCGGCCGCTTGCAAAATGGTTTGATCCCCAGCTACTTTGACTTCAATCCCGGCTTGCAAAAATTTAACCTGATACGTCTCACTTGCTTGGTCAGCGACAATTTCAGTGGTGCCGATGACAAAGCTCTCTTGATCATACTGGCTTTCTGGAAGGCCTAATTCAAGTAGCATTGCATGTGCACTGCTCATAAATTCATCAGGCCCACACACCAGCACATCACGTTCCAACAAGTCAGCACAGTGCGCCTGTAAAGCTACTTTAGTCAGCCGCCCGCAACTGGCATTAATCGCAGCCTCTGGCGCCTCGCTCTCACGACTAAAATTGTAGCTAAAATTAACATTAGCAAAGCGCTTTGCCAGCAGCTGCAACTCAGCAAAACAAATTAAATCACTTTCAGTTTTAGCACTGTGGTGAAAGTGAACATCGACATTCAGCGCCAAATCTGTGATGTAGCGCAGTATCGATAACATCGGAGTAACCCCCGACCCCGCTGACAGCAACAGTAACTTGTGACGACTGTTAGCTGCTAAGTGAAAAACCCCGGCGGCGTTGGTCGCCGCTAGCGTCGAGCCGACTGAAAATGAATCATGCAGCCAATTTGACACCAACCCATCGGCCACTTGTTTAACAGTAATCGAAATCAAGTCCGGTTGAGAAGGGCTAGATGACAAGGTATAGCAACGGTTATATGTTTTGTTATCTATTTCTGGATGTATGGTGATGAACTGACCGGGCAGATAGCTAAAACGACTGATCGGATCCGCAGTAAATTTAAAGGTTTTTACATCGGCAGTCTCGGTAATAATCTGCACACAGCGCAACAGTAATTGCGTACTATTTGCACTGTTTGGCTGAGCGCTAATTGCCAAGTGCTGCGCCATTCTGGCTGTTTGTGGCTGCCAATTATCCAGGTAGGCAGGTTTTTTTTTGCTCTTTAATATTTCTACCTTATCCCCCACCTTGATAGTGCCGCTATTAAGTGCCAACATATTCTCACCAAAAATAACGTCTGACCCACTAGGCTGCTTTCTATAACTGCCCAAGGTCTTCAAAGGCTCCAGTTTTGGATCCAAGATCGCTGTCGCTGGATCGACAGTGGTAAATATGCAGCGCCCGCAAGGCTTAGGCAAATCAAAGATCACCTCTGCGATTCGAATTTGCGCCCATTCATCTTCCGCCCATGCAGGCACGCCACTGATCACAATATTCGGCCGAAAATTGGCCATGCTGATCGGTGCCAATAGGCGTTGGTTTAAATGCTCTAACGATTCAGTATTGGCGATCAACAGCGGAAATCCATCGGCAAAACCGACTTCATGCTCTGGGTGCTTGACTACCTGACGATTGGACTTATCACCGAAATATAAAATTCGCAATGGCTCATCAAATAAGGCACTAACCCACTGATCAGCCTCGTAACCACACCCTTGACCTAAGAAATCCGTTCCCCAGACAACGGTGGCGTGATAAGCCGTAGAAAAATTACTCGGCTCTAATTTTAAATCATCACAACTAGCGTGTTTCAGCACTAGCACATCCCCGACATATTCGCTGACTATTGAGGTGATCTTTGGATGAGTTCTGCCGGTGATAAAAGTACCGTCCATTTTGCTTAACATGAAACGCCTATCACCTAAGAGCCCGGCGGGTAAAACCTCTACAGAATCGCTGGCGATAGCCGCTGAAGATTTAAGGGGATAGATAGCTAAACTACTAACGTAAGCGCTCGACATGCAGGTACCTTTAAAAATTTTAAACAATGAATGGTATTGGGCCAAAAGTAATCAGTTAATGCTTATAATATTCCTCAACCTGTGATTTCAAAGCAAGCTATCGCCCTAAAGCATTGATATTATCCTGAATCCGTGACTTCAAAGTGAAT
>ASZJ01000199.1 GCA_000416275.1 Osedax symbiont Rs1 | reverse complement strand
ACTTTAGGCCAGTCTGTGAAGACGCAGCGCTAATCAGCTAGTGTTTTGTTTTTCCTCTGTGCAGCGCAGCGTCTCTGTGTCCTCTGTGTCCTCTGTGGTGAAAAAATCTTTAAAGAATTGGTTTTACCACAGAGAACCCAGAGAATAGATTAAAAGCATCTTTTGCTTTTGGCTAGCGTGGCGGAGACTCAGGGCTGATCATCGCTCGCAACGTTATGCAGAGGTCTCTCCTTATAATGGATTGATTTTCTTGTTCCCTCGGCAACGGTTATATATAATCGAAAATATATGTCACCTGAATCAATGACTTCCATACGGCGCTCTGCATCCATTTTGAAGCCAATATCTCAGGTATCTACTATTATTTAGCAACTAGTGATTAAGCCCCCTTTAATTTGAAACTTATGCCATACACATCCATTGAAAGAGTAAAAAAAGCTTTTTTACAAGCGATCCTTACCACGTTAATCAGCATTGTAATTGGCTTCTCATTTAAAATTTGGTTGGCGCAGTGGGTGGCTAAACCTGATTTAGCCCTGTTTCACACCGTCATTGATATTATTTCACTGTCGCTAATTTTGATGACCGGCTTTCGCTCTTCGATGATTATCAGTTTTGCGCAGACTAAAAATGATCGAGATATTATCAACATATTTCGTTTCAGCCTAGTTTGTATGGTGCTGCTTTCCTGGGGAGCTGTGCTACCTTATATAAAGCATCAATTGCATATCGATGTCAGTTATTTTGAACTAGTTGGCATTATCTTAGGCCTGGGCCTCAAAGTTTACTTTGCTAATTTAGTGGCGATGTACCGGCTCTATCATATTTCCAATAAAGTAACTTTACTTGATCCTATCTCCAACCTATTGATGTTTTTATTTTGTTATTATCTACTCGGCCTTAGTCCACTGTCGTCGTTATTCATCGGTTTAACATTGTCGTCTTTAATCGTTGCTGGATATATGTATAAGCATCGCCGCGAACTTATCACCACTCAGCCATTAGCAACCGTACAATTTAACCCTGCCCTAGTAAGTTTTGTTAAAAAAAGTTTCACCGCATCTCTGGAAGCTGGGGCCTGTATATTAATGATCTTCATTGCAATTTTACTGACTATTCAGCACTTCAGCATCGACGAGCTAGGAGACTTCCAAGTTGTGGTAAGGCCGGTATTCACATACATGACCTTACTATTTGTTTTCCCTATCTATCGCTTCGTACTACCGGAACTGGCTGTTTGTGTACGCAATAACGATTTAGCACAAATAAAACAAATTAAGCGCTGGGTCTACCGCTTATCGATACTAGTCGCCGCTACCTTTATGCTATTAATGATTTTTTTATTCACAACACTTTGTCTTACTACTATTTCCAGAGCAATACATAGGCGCGGCCCCCGTTCTGTTGCACTTCTCACTGTTCTTTCTGTTCATGATGATCAATGCTTATCAGCTCTCCTTTATAAAAGCGCATGGCCGCTTTACCCAAAGTTTAATCATCCGCGTTAGTGGAATCCTAACACTGGTCACTTCATTTTATCTGTACACACAATTCACCGACAATATACTCTCCATCATCAGCGCTCTAGGAACCGGTTATCTGATGATGTTCTTACTATCAAGCCTAGTTGAGCGACAAATACTCAAAGCCCAAATTCAATAGAAAATAGGTAGCGACTTCTAGTGCGGGCGAGTAACTTAACACCTTTACAAGTGCTAATTTCAGGCATTAAAAACTATCAGTAGAGTCTCATGCTGGATTCAGCAAAGTTTGAGTGCAGATATGTTTTAAGTAATAAAGTTGCATACTAGAATTCTGAAAAACCACCAAATCACCAGGTTTTGAAAAAGGCCGCTAAAGGCCATTGCAGACATTTTGGGAGTTAAAATTAAAACCATATTATTAGATTGTTTTTTGTTAGGCCGTGGCGCATTTTTACACAAAGTGTGTATTCTCGAGCTTTTTTAGAAAGCACTTTTAAATTAATAGATTACCTCAAATTTAGTGAATATCACTTTCACAAAAATTAAACGTCGTACTACGAAGTTGTTGACTACCTATGAAAATCATTACATGGAACTGCAATGGTGCTTTAAGAAAAAAGCTTGTCGAAGCTGACTCTCTAAATGCAGACGTGCTCATCATTCAAGAGTGTGAAGACCCATCATTGTCTACGAAGGCATATAAAGACTGGGCTGGTGATTACTTGTGGGTAGGCACAAACAAAAACAAAGGTATTGGAGTCTTTCCAAAGGCTGGAAATACTGTACAGCAACTCAATTGGTCGGGCACGTTTCAGATAAGCGGTCTCAAAACTCAAAGCCCATCAACATCATGGACAACCAAAGATTTACTGTTATTTTTACCCTTCAAATTAAATAATCATTACAACGTTCTGGCTTGTTGGACTAAAGGTAGTGATTCAAAAACCTTTGGGTATATGGGGCAGTTCTGGAAATACCTGCAAATACACAGAGATGAATTAAATCAAGATAATACAATTATTGCTGGTGACTTTAATAGTAATGCAATATGGGATAAACAGGATCGTTGGTGGAGCCACACAGATACAATTAATGAGCTTGCCGCAATAAATATCGTCAGTCTGTACCATTATCAAACAGGCGAGGAGCAAGGGCAAGAAACTCAGTCCACTTTATACCATCAAAGAAATGAAGCTAAGCCTTACCATATTGATTATGTTTTTATGTCTAGTAACCTTTTGGCATACAGTACACTTGAGGTAGGTAAAATTAATAAATGGCTACCTGTAAGCGATCATATGCCAATATCTGCAACGATAAGCAGTTAAGAGACTGAACTGGACAAATATCCACTTTATGTCATATCCTAACTATTTGGCGCTGATGGGCCTGGTTGGTTAACTGCCATT
>ASZJ01000198.1 GCA_000416275.1 Osedax symbiont Rs1 | reverse complement strand
GTCACGGATTCAGGTTTAATGCATCCCATTTTTCTATAAGTTAAGGCTGATAATGACCAATAATGACGTAATGCGCCGTATGCGCTATATCTTCGAACTAAGCGATACTAATATGATCGATATTTTTGCCCAGGCAGCTGTTGAGGCTAACCGCGAGCAAATCAGTCAGTGGTTAAAAAAAGACGACGACAGTGATTTTGTCCGCTGTAAAGATATCGATCTAGCTGCTTTTTTAAACGGTTTTATCTGCCTCAAACGCGGTAAAAAAGAAGGGGTAGAGGTTAAAAATGAAATACGCCTGAACAATAATGCGATCTTGAAAAAAATTAAAATTGCCTTGAATTTACAAGGTGATGACGTAGAAAAGCTACTCAAATTAGCAGGTTTGCCGTTGAGCAAACACGAAATCACCGCTTTTTTCCGCAAGGTGGGCCATAAGAATTACCGCGACTGTAAAGACCAAGTACTGCGTAACTTCTTACAGGGTGTACAAATGCAAACCCGCCCTAAAGAGCCGGTGTTTAGCTGGGATGATGTAGAGCCTGCAGCGAAAGAATCTTAAGTTTTATCGCTGGCGCGATCGAGCGATCGCTGCGAGAAAAGTAGCTTTTAGATGAAGAAAGCTCTCTCACAGTAAATTGCTCGACCTACCTGCGGAGCCAGGCTTGCTTCCGATTGCTTGATATTTCATCAAATACTATGAAGAGACCTCTGCATAACTACTGCGCTCGCAACGTTATGCAAAGGTCTCATGAAAGCATAGGTTTCACTATCAACAAAAGTCAGTGACAGGAAACCTTAGCACTGCTAATTGCTAGGACTAAGCAAGCACCTATCGGGCATACGAAGCTCTGCTTAATACTCGGTCACTCTTGGTTAGCCGTAAATCGTAATGACCTAGAGGCAAACTAGTACTCTCTTTAGCTGCAAGTACTAGTAAGCTATCAGGCTATCGAGTGACGGGCTTATGTTTTCGAACATAGTTCAAAATTGAAATAGGTACGACTTTTCTGACCGCAAAACCAGCAATTTCTCGGCGCTCAATCGTGTGCTCTAAGCGACTTTCAATGGCGCATAGGTTTTTAAAATCACCCATGGCGACCAATGAAATAGCTTCGCCCACCTGACCGGCGCGCCCTGTTCGACCAATGCGATGAATGTACTCTTCCGGCTTGAAAGGCAAGTCGTAATTGACCACTCGACTGAGCTTTCCTATATCAATACCGCGGGCCGCGACCCCCGTTGCTACTAAATATTTCAGTGTGCCAGATTTAAAGTCAGCCAAGATTTTCTCACGCATAGCCTGACTTCTATCACCGTGAATAGCCTCCGCTTGAATACCGCGTTTTGCCAATTGGCTCACCAGTTTTGCCGCGCCGTGTTTCTTCTCGATAAAAATCAGTGCCTGATCCCACTGCTGGTGCTGAATCAAGTGACTTAATAATGCCGATTTAGTATCTTTGTCTACAGTAATTAACCATTGTTTAATCGGTGCCTCTGACTTAGTTGATGCGGCGCTAGATACTTCAATAGTAGTATCACCGATGCTACTCACCGCAAAGCCATCCGCCAGCGCCCGCACCTCGTCGTTAATGGTCGCCGAAAATAATAAATTTTGCCGAATTTCTGGCAGCCGTTGAATAATTTTTTCGATATCACCGATAAAGCCCATATCAACCATTCTGTCAGCTTCGTCTAATACCAGTATTTCTAGCTCATCAAAATGTAAGGCGCGCTGATGCGCCAAATCTAACAATCTTCCAGGGGTGGCCACCAAGATATCAATGCCTGCAATTAAGCGCTGCTTTTGTGGTTCTGAATCAACCCCGCCGTACACCGCCATAGAGCTTAGATTTAAATGCTGACTGTATCTCGCAATGTTAGCCTCGATCTGCACTGCTAGCTCGCGGGTAGGCGTCATAATAAGCGCCCGAATGCGCTTGCCGCGAAGCTTACGGTCTCGATTAAACAGCGCTAGTATTGGCCAGACGAAAGCGGCGGTTTTGCCGGTGCCAGTGGGCGCGGTCGCAATTAAATCTTTTCCGGAAAGAATGATCGGAATAGCTTGTTTTTGTATCGGTGTAGGTGCGCTATAACCTTGTTCTTCAATAGCTCGTAAAATAGGATCACACAACCCAAGATTTGAAAATGACATAGAGACTCAGATAAATAATTATTAAAAAGAATAGCCGAAATTATATCACTGATACTAATTTCGGCACAGATGCAGCAAGCTAGCTTGCTTTCATTCAGAAATGGGGCCGTTGCGAGTAACAGCTAATTACTCGATAGACTAGAGGTAACCGCTTGCTCATTCCCAATCACCACTAATAGTGAGTATATAGAGCTAGCGAGACACCCGCAAAGTTAACAAAGGGACTAAGATTATTTTTTCCAGTGTGCCCAAGGATCGTCATCTTGCTCGTTATAGGTACTCTCTTGAGTAGTTGAACGCGTTGGCTTAGCGTCACTATAATTGGTTTTTTTCTTAAATCCGCCAGTTTTACGCTGTGAGTAATTACCCCCTCGACCACCGCCACGATTGTATTCAGCAGCTTTTTCGACGCGCTTTTCACGTAGTATTTCGGCATCTTCAAGGGTTAGTTCAGCGGGTTCACCTGCAACTTGGTCGTCGGGAACAATTCTGTCTCGAGGGGGAAGTTTAAACTGCGCGGAACTGACCCTAGGATAACTTTTAAACTGGTACATATAAAAAGTTTCCACTTTTTCACGCGCCCACTCGGTCTTTTTCAGAAATTTGACACTGGAATCAATACTTGGATTACTTTTAAAACAGTTAATATTTAAATAGGCAAACAATATATCAAAACCATAATGAGTCGATAATTCAGTTATCAACTTCTTTAGACTAACCCCATTAAGAGGATTATTCTTGTACTTTATTTCATCACTCATTTTTCACAACTATCCAAAGAATAAACAACTATTATATCTGACTCCAAAGCCAAATAACTCATCTAGATGCAAACAAATCATAGTCTGTGACAATAAAGTTTAGCCGATGGCAAATAAAATTCCTAAATGCTACATCTGCAGTCTATTTCGTCAACAATTTTGTATCGACGTTTCTATAGCAAAAAGAGCATGGAAAATTGCTGGGCTATCGAGAGGAGAACTGCGGCAAGGTCAATTTAAATAAAATGGCCGCCGCCCTTAAACCAAAGCCCGCGGTAAAGGCGGCAATCACAATGAATAACTCGGGTACTTCTAACATATACAAGCCGACATACACCATCGATGAAAACAGCGCGCAGCTGATGTACATTTCCGGCTTCATTAGCATCAAGGTTTTTGCACAGAGTACGTCGCGCATAATCCCACCAAAAGTGGCCGACATAACCCCCATGACCACAGCCACAACCATCGGCGTATAGTTATTTAAAGCGACTTGGGTACCCATCACCGCAAAAATTGACAGCCCGACCGCATCCATCCATACAATCCAAAAATCTCTTTTCAAAAATAACTTGATCGCAAAATAGGTAAAGGCTGAAGAGCCGATGCACAAATAGATGGTCAGTGGCTCCTGCACCCAAAAGACCGGAATATCTAACAGTAAATCTCGCAGTGTGCCGCCACCTACCCCGGTGACCGCCCCCATCAGGATAAAGCCTAATATATCCATGCCCCTTTTTGCGGCATATAGAGCGCCAGATATTGAAAAAACAATAACTCCAGAGACAGAAAATATATATATTAATTGAGTAACTAGCTGTTCAAACATTGCAAACTAACCTTCATCTACCTGCGAGTGAAATTGCTTTTTATAAAGCCTGATAATCTGTGGCGCACTATACACAGAAGCTGCTGAAGGGCGAGCCAATAAACATCGATGACGGTGATTAGCGCTGGGCACTCCTCGCCGAACTACAAAATGCAGTAGTGCTCAATTTGGATTGTTTTCAATTTAAGCTCACTGAAATATATGATTTCAACACCGCAATCAGATAAGTTCTTTATTTAGCATAACGACTTAGCGACATCTGCAAAAGTTTTAAAGCCTTGCTTTCAGAATCGATAGCCGCTGATTAAGGGGATCAGCATAGCACAGCCGCACCATTAGTTGCTCAGCCACAGTAATTCAGCCACTACAGCTCAGCCAAAAATTTTGGAGCTATTTGGAGCCTCCTGATCTAAAACCAACATCTTACTCGCAATCTCTAGCTGCAAGCCACGGATTGAGGTTTTACATACCGACAGGCCTGAACTTCGCTTTTCTAGATTAAGCCTCGAAAGCCATCTGCCTTACTAGTATTTCTAACTTAGTCGCGTTTTAAAATATTGACAATTTTATCTCGCTCACTCAATACCATTAAAAAGACTAAGTCACCGGCCTCGATGCTGCTAACAATCATTTGCACGCCACTGCTAGGAGTTGCTGAATATTCAATCTGCGCACTGTGCATACCACACTTTATAGCGGCGTTACTGATGAGTGTCGGTATCTCTTGTAGCGCCCGCCCTCTCAAGTGCTCTGGGTTTTCTGTGATCACTAGATGATCGGGCTGAATCTGCATAATGCATTGGGTTAGCGCGGTTATTTCTGCATCTGAGCGATCCCCAGCATGACCTAGCAGCAACCATTTTTTACTAGCGGGCAAGGCATTTAAAGTGTCTGCCATCGCCTGCATGCTATGTACATTATG
Source organism: Osedax symbiont Rs1 (assembly GCA_000416275.1). Taxonomy (GTDB): domain Bacteria; phylum Pseudomonadota; class Gammaproteobacteria; order Pseudomonadales; family Balneatricaceae; genus Rs1. The sequence continues at coordinate 6,116 of ASZJ01000198.1, read as the reverse complement.
CGCAAAATCGACAATCACTGTCGCTCCGTTAAGCCAGTAAAAATTACCTCGACCGGGGTTGTCTTGCCCATCGCTTTTAAATTGTTGCAAGGCAATCGCAATATGCTGACTAGCTACTCCTAAACACTTGGTCAAGGCAATGGCAGCCAGGGCATTTTGCACATTATGCTGAGCTGCACCTTGCAACGTCATAGGTATCTTGATGATTGCAACGATTTTATCGATCTGTACTGAGCCCGCGGCATCAGTATATTCATAATACAAATAGCCGTTGTCACTAAAACACATGCTCTTATTTAACTGTCGCTGCTCTTTGAGCAACGGGTGTTGTCGAGTCAGTGAAAACCAGCAGATATTATCCGTCAGTTGCGCAGCATTGGCTTTTTGATACTTAACTATTTCTGCATCATCTGCATTTAGCACTAACGGGACACCCGCCGCCAATCCTTTAGCCACTATGAATTTAGTGTGCGTTAGCGCCGCAATATCATTGATACCATATTGCCCTAAATGATCTTCTGCTAGGTTGGTTATGATGGCGCCATCGACATTGGCAAGCGGTAAACCTCGGCGTAACAAGCCACCTCTAGCGACTTCTAAGACGGCAATTTCTACAGCATTTTCTCGCAGTAGCATCCGCGCTCCACCGGGCCCGGAATAATCACCGCTATCAATAATTCTATCTCCAACTCGAATAAAATCTGTCGAGGTCACACCACAACTTTTACCCGCCTGCTTAAATATTTGCGACAGAATGCGCACCGTGGTAGATTTCCCATTGGTGCCAGTGACATAAATCACCGGCACTTTTTGGTATTTTGACCAGTTGAGGTCTTTTACATTCGGTAACTGATCAATCGGCCAAGTTTGGGCGGTTGGCCCAAAACCGAGTGAAAACTCGTCGTCATCCCAGAGATAGGGAGATTTTTGTAATTCCGCGGCGGTCACTAAAGAGATTAAAGCCGGATTGGCTTCATCGGCAATTGCTCGTTTGATTGTCGTAACCACCGTATCGAAATCAATGTCTAAAGGGTCCTCAACAGCTAATTCCCGCTGCAGTGAATTTTTTGTCAGCATCCAAGCTGCTTCATTTAACTTGACTGCCGCATACAGTGCATCTAGCGGGGCGCTTATCGCTAAATTAATGCCGGTATCAAATACTCGGCTGATTGATGCCTGCTCTTCCCAGCCTACCGCTTGTTGTAATTTTCGGACATAATTTTGCCATTTAGCGATGATTAAGTTTTTATCATAACCCGATACTTGAATATCGAGTATCGCGGAAGGCAAGTCCCATAATAAATTTTTACCGGTCAGCCGACGACTGTCAATCAGCTCTAATTGTCTGTCATTCATCAATACTTCCCACTGCTAAGAAAGCACTTACATGCAGAGCATTCAGCTGTTTTGCTCAATGCCGCTCTCTGTATGTTAAGGCCCACTGCTAAGTTAGAATTTAAAAGTTGGAATTAGAGACTCAATTTACGTCTCTGAGCCTCTAACTGCTCTTCAGTGTTGCCGTTAATAAGGCTACTTTAGGCGACTAATCGTTCTCTTCATCAACAATTGACACTATTCTTACCCCTCGCTCGTCTTCAGCTAAGCTCATCCCCTCTTCCAAGACAAAAGTATCAAAGCTAGCTTCGACAATATTACTGTAAGAACTGTCACTACCCTCCCCCACTGCGGAGTCAAAGTTAATAATTTGCTTCCAACTTCTGGTAATCGCATCGGCAAAGATAATCAGTAGATCATCTTTAACGGCGACTTTTAAAGCGTGTTCAATGGCTTGCACTTCGTCGGGAATAATTTTAATCTGCTGCTCACTCACCCCCGCCGCTTGCAGGGCCCTGGCAATAATATCTGCCACTTCGCTTTCACCACGCCCCCTGCGATCGTCATCCGCTTTACAAATATAATAATCAAACTTGCCAGCGGCTGCTTTAGCGATGTTTTCTAAATCTACATCGCGTCGATCACCGGGGCCTGCGATCACTACAATACGCTGACCTTTGACGTCCAACTTAGTCGCCAAGTCACTCATGTGACCCACGCCATCAGAATTGTGAGCGTAGTCTAGTATGACTCTGAAGCTGTATTCATCGTAGACATTCATCCGTCCCGGCGCTTGAAAGAAGGTCGTGGCAAAGGTGCGTAAACCGTGGCGGATGTCTTCTAAAGATTTATCCAAACTGAAAGCTAAGGCAGATGCAAACATTGCATTTTGCACATTGTGGGTCGCTTTACCTTCTAAAGTGGCCGGTATTAAATGAGTCCAAAGTAGCGGGATATGAGCGCCTTTGTCATAGATGGTGATCATCTCGCCATTGATGCCGGCCTCTAGAACCACAGCTCGCCCCCCTGCGCGAATATGCTCTCTAACTAAACCGTGCTTAGGGTTCATCGTTACATAGCAAATAATTTTCGCCTGGGTGTAGTCTGCCATTTTCAAACACAGCGGATCATCGGCATTCAAGATAGCGGTATCGGTAGCAACTTCTACCACTATGCGTTTAATTTCTGCCAGTTGCTCGATGTTATCGATGCCGCGCATGCCCAAGTGATCCTCAGTGACATTTAATACTGCAGACACATTACTTTGCCGATAACCTAAACCCGCCCGAACTATCCCGCCACGCGCTGTTTCTAATACCGCAATATCGACCGAGGGATCTCGCAGTACAATGTTGCAGGATACCGGCCCCGTCATATCGCCTTTGACACTTAAGTGCCCATCAATGTAAACGCCATCGGTCGAGGTCATACCGACAATATGGCCGGCAGCTTTTAAAATATGTGCGAGCATTCTCGAGGTGGTGGTTTTACCGTTAGTACCAGTGATAGCCGCGATGGGGATACGACTGGGAGATCCTTCTGGAAACAGCATCTCGATTACTTTTCCAGCCACATCCCTAGGCTCTCCCTCACTAGGTGCAACATGCATTCTAAACCCCGGTGCGGCATTGACTTCCACGATACCACCGCCAATTTCCTTATATGATTGACTAATGTCGTCGGTTAAAAAGTCCACCCCGCCGACATCTAAACCGATCGCCTTGATCGCGCGCTCGGCCATGCTTTTATTATCTGGATGGACAACATCGGTGAGATCGATGGCAGTGCCCCCAGTGGATAAATTAGCGGTGGAGCGCAAGTAGAAAATTTTGCCCTTTTCTAGAATACTGCTTTCACTTAAGCCCTCATCACTTAATAACCTTTTAGCTTGATGATCTAGCTCCAATCGAGTTAATACTTTTGCATGGCCGATACCTCGGCGCGGATCACTGTTAACCACCGCTACCAATTCTTCGATGGTACTTGAACCATCGCCAACCACATGCCCAGGCACTCGCTTGGCAACTGCGACTAACTCGCCGTTGATCACTAACATTCGATGATCTAGGCCGGTTAAAAATGACTCGACTAAGATAGCTCGACTTGTACTGTGCTCTTTGGCGTGCCGATAACCTTCTCTGACTTGTTCTTCGCTTAGCAAATTTATCGAGACACCTCGACCATGATTAGCATTTAACGGTTTCACCACCACCGGTAAGCCGATGCGGTGAGCTGCTCGCACTGCATCACTCTCAGAATAAACCATCTTTTGCTGGGGAACCGGCAAACCTAAATCATTGAGCATCACGTGGGTATCTTCTTTATCACAGGACATCTCGACAGCTATGTGATTAGTCTTACTGGTGATAGTCGCCTGAATACGCTCTTGGTACTTACCCTGACCAAATTGTATGAGGCTGTATTCATTTAAACGTATCCAAGGAATATCTCGTTTTTCCGCAGCGTGGACTAAGGAAGCGGTACTGGGACCCAATTCTTTGCGCTGCGCAAAACGAATGAAGGCATGTAAATCCTCTGCGAAATTAAAATCCTCTGCCAGCTTGCTATCTAACTGACTTGCCAGCTCTGGTGGAATTAAAGACATCAACAAATTTCGACCAAGTATAGCGGCTTCCAGTCCGACATCTTTTTGATGGTACTGAAATACCATATTATAGTGACCCACTTGACCGGCAGATCGAGTGCGACCAAAGGTAACATCAGAGCCTGCCATGCCCTGCAACTCTAAAACGACATGCTCCCAAATATGACCTATCCAAGTACCTCCGTCTTCCTGCAATCGGCGCACAAAGCCCCCTGCCTCTTTATATGAACAGCCGTGTTCAGCCAATCCTGGCAATTTTTCAATCAATTGCGGAACAAAATTCTCACCTAAACTCATAGACGGATAATTTTCTAGTACAGAAATATCGATAACGTGGCGAATAACCGGAAAATGAGCGTAGACATTAGGGCCTACATAAACATTAGTAGAAATGATGCGCATACAAAAATCCTTATTTGGTCAGTGAGACGAGCTACAGCGTATTGACTCCGTTTTATCAACTGAATCATCAGCTACTACTACGTTCAGTAATGCGGTATTACAAGCCCTTGCAATTACTCCCTGTTGAGGAGCCGGGTTATTCTTATGATGATTTACGCTTTGATATTTATAAGAATAGCCACTATTTTTCTTGGCAAATAATGGCATTCATCTAGCATTAAGCTAGCTTCATCAGCCTTATAAAAGCACGATACATTATTCAATATCAACCCCAAGCGCTGACAAAGGCTATTACAGAACATTTTTGTCGTCATTGATTTAGCGCTGGATACCAGCGTGCATCCTCTATATAGTGTCGCCAAGCAGCCGATGTTGCCTGAGCCCCCACATAACTTACCCAGAGGGTATGATAGCTGCGCTCGGTAATACGGCGTTAAAAACCGGCTCAATATGCGCATTTACACCAGTAATACCGATAAAGAAGGGCACACTGTACCCAACGTGAGGGGCACACTGACTCCGCTATCTGGCCGGTTTTTTCCTTGTATTACCTTAGCCCGCAACGTTATGCTGAGGTCTCTAGCTACTATTTTAGTGTGATTTTGCGATCTATGGTTGGGTTTTCAGGCAAGATTTAGCGCCCTTATCAGACATTTTAAACGCTTCGACTTAAGTCAATTTTCAGATTTTCTGGATATGATAAAACCGGTCATTGGTAACATCAGCTATCAGTATAGCTGTGCTTATGAAAAAATTTATCTTGTCTACAGAATAATCTTCTAACAGAGGTAAATATGTGTCCAGCTAAAGTTGTCACTGGAGAGCAGCGCGGTTTCGTTATCCCGATCGGAGGTGCTGAAGAAAGGGTAGAAAACCCGATCATCCTACAAAAGTTTATTGATCTTTGCGGTGCCGACAAAGCCCGTATTGTGATCATTCCCACCGCATCCCAACTAGATGCAACAGGCCCTAACTATATTGAGGTATTTCAAAGCCTTGGCGCCTTTGAGGTCGTCTCCCTGAATATTAAGAGCAGAGCAGAGGCCAATCTCACGGCAAATATTATCGCCTTACAACAGGCTACCGGTATTTTTATGACCGGCGGTAATCAATTGCGGCTCTCTACTATTCTAGGCGGTACTGCTTTCGCCCAAACAATGCGCCGCTGCAACGCCGCTGGCGTACATATAGCGGGTACTTCTGCCGGTGCCGCGATTATGCCGGAGCACATGATCGCAGGTGGACCGACGGGCTCACTACCCAATGAATCCGGAGTCACATTTGCTCCAGGTATGGGACTGATCAATAAAATTATTTTAGACCAACATTTCAGCCAAAGAAATCGGTTGGGGCGATTGCTCTCAGCGGTCTCTTACAACCCTTTTAGTTCAGGTGTTGGCATAGATGAAGACACGGCCGTTTTCATCGGTCCAGACAATCAACTTGAAGTGGTTGGCTCTGGAAGTGTGACTATTATTGACCCCTCTGACTTGAGTCACAGCTCTATGGCGAATGCAGGAAAAGGTCAGGCGGTTACTTTAATTGGCATGAAATTACATATGCTTAGTAGCGGTGACCGTTACCATTTGGATACTCGAGTGGCGGTTGCACAACAGCAATAACGATAACAAATAGCATTCAGAATTTCTAAAAACGCTGAGTAAGTCGCACAACTCAGGTTGCAGCTGTGAGGCATACTTACAAACATCTTAGATAAATCTTTGATTCTTAATAACATTGAGAATTTTCAAACTCATACCTGAATCCGTGACTT
>ASZJ01000197.1 GCA_000416275.1 Osedax symbiont Rs1 | reverse complement strand
AATTTACAAATAAGTAACTTGGCCATGATCTAAACAATTATTAAATCATAGAAACATATTACAAATTACAACTTCTTAACTTATTGAAATTAAACGCTTTGTTGGATATTCGCCAAGTTGAGCGGAGTATGATGGTCAATCAGGTAGTTATTTAAATATCAACCGGTGAGAGATTATCTAGTTTGATCCAAGCGTCGACCATTGAAATCGAATATTGAAGCTCGCTTTATCAATGCTTAGTATGATCTCTTAATATTGATACAGCGCTTGCAGGGACTGGTACCTATATCGTCGGACATTTCAGCCACTTTGCCAGTACTAGGAATTTCCACACCACAGAGAGTTTTAGCACTACCTTTGGCCATATAATGATTTTTTGACACTTTATTGGTGCTGCCAGTCTCGTTTTGCGTACGCCAACCGACTTTCTTAAATTCGATTTTAGCGGCCCCACCCTGCATCAATACAGAAATGTTAATACCATTGATAACAAGCCCTTCAATGATGCAGTTTTTAAACTCAGCATTGGTAAAATCGACCGAGGTAAAACTACTGCCAGTTAGATCTGCATCTTCAAACTGGATAGGATCAGCATCCACTGTTGCAAGATCAGAACTTGCAGAAGTCCCTATATGAGTAAATTTTGCACCACTGAGATTCACTAAGGTGAAATGGGTGTTACTCAAATTGGCATCATAGAAAGAGCTGTGTTCGAGGTTGATATTGGTGAAAGTAGTTCTCTCAAAATTGATATTGTTAAATACCGATTTATACAGATTAACGTCATCAAAGCTCGACTCGGGCATTGAACATTGATGCGCAACATGCTGACCGCTATAAATAGTAGATTTCATAATTTCCCTATTGATTTAATTAATACAAAATGAACAGCGTTCAAGTGCCTAATTATGCCATTAATTGCAGACACCCAACATGACTATATTTCATCTACTAAATACTATAGTTGAGCTTTACTCTGTTGGCTAGCCACTGGCAGCAAGCCGCGTCTTTCAGCTTGCTCCTGAATCAGTGTCTGCACTCAGTCACATAGCACAATTTATTGATTTTACATCGGTTATAAAAACACCCACTGAGCTGATAAGTTTTATTGAGGGATGCATTTATTTAGCGAAGACAGGACGCAGCTGAGCTTGCAGTAAAAGTTTTTCAATTCCACTGTAACTCCAACATTTACACTTTATATTCACCTTTAATTCAAGGATTTAGGAGGCTTTGATTCAGAGACAAGACCTAGCAAGTTATTCTAGATGCTGGAGACTACAGGTAGGCATTTATGGATTCTGAACTTAACAATTAAGTTGCGAGCGGAGGTAATACCAGCCAAAAACCGGCGGGATCACGGAGTCAGTGTGCCCCTCACTCTGGGTACAGTGTGCCCTTCTTTATGGGTACTACTGGTGTAAATGAGCATATTGAGCCGGTTTTTAACGCCGTATTACCGAGCGCAGTTATCATATCCTCTGGGTAAGTTATGCAGAGATTTCAAGTTAAATAATATTTTCAAACCAACGCAGATTAGGGGTAAAAAAAGCATGCCCGGTCACGGCCTCTGTCACTTGCAAAATACTATCTATCGCCTCTTGATCATCTACCTGACACATATTGGCTAATATTAAATTAAAATTATCGGGGCTTGCCGCATAGCTAGCAAACAGCAATCCACTGTGCTTCAAGTCGCCAAAAGGTAAGCTGTGTCGTAGTATTTCGACACTCTGCCCCTGTTGATCTTTGATCGCAGAGCGCTTTGTGTGGGCACAACTCGCCTTGTCCACCGCGCTGTATTCAATATTCTCTTGTTTGCTGCGCCCGTAGCTATCTTCTTGTTGCTGCAGCGAAAAACGCTGCCAATGCGCCAGATCATGGTGATACTTTTGCAGATGAATATAACTACCTTGATTAAATGCAGCGGCATCATCCGCCACCAGTGCCACGCTTTTTCGCTCCTCCCCCTGCGGATTTTCGGTACCATCGACAAAGCCGGTTAGGTCTCTTGAATCTAAATACCTGAAGCCCTTAACCATTTCATCTAAAGTTAAATAAGGCTGTAACAATGCATATAAAGTCAGTGCTAATTTATAATTAACATCATGCCGCTCAGATCTAATGTGCAATAACATGTCGGCATCAGTGGCTGGCATACTCACTTTAGCATTATGAATTGCTTGAAATTTTATCAATTTTTTAGGTTTGGCTGAAAATTTCAAGAAGTCCCAAAAATCACTACTGAAGCCAATTGTAGTATATAGTTTCGCCGTTGGGTGACTATCCTGCACGTCCAATATAACTTTAGGAATGGACGCCAGTATTGCCAGAAAGCTTGCTAGATCTTTATTCGCATCAAAAACAGCTCTGTTTAAAGTGATAAACAATGCGTCAGGGCTAGCCTCTTCGATAATACCTTTTTGATAATTTTCTTGAGATTCACCCATAAGATCAAAACCCTTTCATCAATTATTTTTTACCTAGCTAGCTACTCTTAGGCAGAAAGACAGCCGCGATAAGCATCGCGGCAATTCGAGACAAGCATCACTAGCTGCGCTAACAATTATACACTCGTTGGGTCGAATTTAACTTTAGGTATATGCAGATCTGCTCGTATTTCTTCCAAGCGTTGAATAGTTATCTGATCATCTTGCTGCAACTTAGTTAAAGCTCCCCAGGCAATATACCTCGCGTCCACTTCAAAATAATCTCTTAAAGTGTCTCGCGCCTCCGACAAGCCGAAACCATCAGTCCCTAATATAACCGGATCTGACGGCAACCACTTGGCGATGCCACTGGCCAACGATTTCATATGATCACTCACCGCCACATAAACTCCCGGGTGCTGCGCGGTAATTGTTTGAATATCATTCAACTGCTTATTTTGAGGATCAAGTAGGTTATGGCGATCAACTTTTTGAGCATTTCGAGTTAATTGGGTATAGCTAGTCACGCTCCATATATCACAGCTGCAACCATAGCCCTCTAGAATCACCGCTGCTTTAAGTACTTCCTGGATGATGCTACCACTGCCTAACAAGTTCACTTTGTAGCCAGTTTTGTCACTTTCACTAAAGCAGTACATACCTCTGATAACATCCGCTGCAATGTTTTCTGGCATCGCAGGCATCGAGTAATTTTCATTATATACGGTTAAATAATAGAATATATTTTCATTATTTTGATACATCCGCTTGATACCGTCACAGACAATGATCGCCAGCTCATAACCAAAGGCGGGATCGTAACACTGTAAATTGGGGACCGTTGCGGCAATGATGTGAGAGTGCCCATCTTGATGCTGCAGCCCCTCGCCATTTAGCGTGGTCCGCCCGGCAGTAGCACCGAGTAAAAAGCCTTTCGCCATATTATCTGCACAGGCCCAAATCATATCTCCAACCCGCTGAAAACCAAACATCGAATAAAAAATATAGAATGGAATACTGGGCACAGAAAAATTTGAATAGGCGGTACCCGCCGCCATAAATGAAGCCATAGCCCCGGTTTCACAGATCCCTTCTTGCAGTAATTGACCATCTTTCATTTCTTTATAGGGTAGTAAACTGCTGGAATCTACGGGCTTATACTTCTGCCCTTCACTTGAATATATACCAAATTGATTAAACAGCGATTCCATACCAAAGGTACGCGCTTCATCTGGCACGATCGGCACCACAAATTTACCAATTGTTGAATCTTTTAATAAAATTGACAACATTCTAACGAACGCCATGGTGGTCGACTGCTCGCGCTTGGTACCTGCGGTAATTTTCTCAAAGTTTTTCAGACTAGGCGCCTGCAATAAGGTATCAGGTACCGATCTTTTCGGTAGGTAGCCGTTCAGTTTTTGCCGCTGCTGATGTAAATATTGCATCACGGGGGAGTCTTCAGCAGGTTTATAGAGCTTTGCCGCCGCTAACTCTTGGTCTGAAAGCGGTATATTGAAGCGACGGCCCATATCAATACGCTCTTGATCCGTTAGATGTTTTTTCTGATGCGCGGTATTTTGTCCTTCGGCTGAGGCGCCCATCCCCTCACCTTTAACGGTTTTAATTAACATCACCGTCGGCTTGCCGTTTCTAACTAAAGCTTTCTCGAAGGCGGCATAAACTTTATTTCTGTCGTGACCACCACGTTTAATGCAGCGAATTTGCTCATCTGACAATGTTTTCATCAGCGCTTCTAAGCGTGGATCATCTTCAATCCAATGATTCCTAACGGTCTCGCCATCCGACACTGTATAGAACTGATAGTCCCCATCGACGGCTCTATCCATTCGCGCCTGCAAAACACCTTGTGAGTCCCTTGAGAACAGTTCATCCCACTCACTGCCCCAAATCACTTTTATCACGTTCCAACCAGCGCCACGATAATTTCGCTCTAGCTCTTGGATGATTTTTCCATTGCCTCTAACCGGACCATCTAAACGCTGTAAATTACAGTTGATCACCATCACTAAATTATCTAAATTATCTCTAGTGGCCATATTAATGGTACCCATCACTTCGGGCTCGTCGGACTCACCATCTCCTATAAAGCACCAAACTTTACCACCATCTGCGGTTTTAAGACCACGGTTTTCCAGGTATTTCATAAAGCGCGCCTGGTAAATAGCCGACGGGGTAGACAGGCCCATAGATGCAGTGGGGCCCTGCCAAAATTCTGGCATTCTGCGGGGGTGAGGATAAGAGCTCAATCCGCCCTGCGGCTGGAGCTCTCTGCGAAAGTTATCCATTTGCGCTTCACTTAAGCGACCTTCCAGATAGGCTCTTGCATATAAACCGGGGGCGGCGTGAGCTTGCACCATCAGCTGATCACCACCGTAGCTTTCTGAAGGGCTTTTAAAGACATGGTTAAAACCAACCTCCAACATAGTAGCCGCCGATTGATAAGTCGAAATATGACCGCCGACACCTGTCCCTTGGTCATTGGCCTTTAGCACCATCGCCGCGGCATTCCAGCGGATAATATTTTCCAACTGTTTCTCCAGCTCCGGATTACCGGGGTAGCTAGGCTGATCAGCTACCGGAATAGTATTGCGATAAGGAGTATTCAAAGGGGCATCTGATAGCTGAATATGTTGCGATAGCAAAGAATCTTGCAGGATCCGGATCAGCTCTTTACTGCGATGAGCACCTTGATGAGTTAAAACATCATTTAAGGCCGCTAACCACTCCTGATTTTCCAAATTAATATCTGCTTGATTGAACACTTCATCATGATTTTCAACCGTCATATTTACTTCCTCAATTCTGCTGGCAATGTATTTGAAGCGCGGCATCAGCCATCGATCATTGCGCTCTTCTTGGGACCGAGATGAGTGCCATAAAAAAACCAGATTAGCTGGGAGCTAGCTAAGCGGAGAAGTTTATGATTTTCATGTGAATTTGATGCTGAGTGCATTTATTTTAACGATGCGACAACCTGATGAAAAGCTTCTCGAACTTTCTAGATAGCTAAGGAGCCTCTGAACATGTCACACATCTACCCTGTACGTCAGGGACCTGTGCACTTGTTCTGAGATGTCCTAATAAACCGAGACTAGTTTGGTAATTTTACCGCTGCATGTAACATCTGACTGGCAACTGTGCTGTCAGTTTGATGCTGCGCTTCAAGTTCTAATTATTCCACAGAGACTACATGAATTATTACCAAGAATGAAGGCATTAACCATAAAAGTGCATGCACTTTTTAAAAGAATGCTTTTTTGCTGTATATAAATGCTTGTTTTGCTACTCTACACTGACTTTTCTGCTGAATTTCCATCTATAACCGTACAGCAATCACCGTCAACACCGGTTTATCGATGATAAATTGTCTAGGGACCTAAATATGAGCACTACTTTACAAATAGATGAAAACGACCAGGTGCGCTTATCAGATAAAATCCACCAGCTGCTGTTAGAGCGGATTTTAAGCGGTGCCATGCAGGCCGGTGATATTGTCGCAGAAAAAAAACTAGCACTTGAATTAGGCGTCAGTAGGTCCCCGGTACACGATGCATTAAGAGACTTAATTAAAGATGGTTTTTTACAGCAGGCCAAGAATCGCCGACCAGTCGTCTGTCGATTAAGCAGTGCTGATGTATTTGATATTTTTGAAATTCGAATTTTATTAGAGGGGGAAGCCAGTTACAAAGCCGCCACGCGCATGGACAGAGTTACTTTAGCTGAGTTACGTAAAGGGGCCAATTTTCTATTCGAAACAGAGAAAGATCAAGCCTGGTTAGAGCATTGGGCTCAGTATGACGACCATTTTCACTTATGCATTGCCAAAGCCAGCGGCAGTAAGCGGTTGATGCAAGATATCATTCGCCATCGCCTCTCTCATCGAGCGCTAAATATTCAAGCGGAAAGCCCCTATTCATTCAGCAATTCACTACAGGAACATATGGCGGTATTAGACGCTTTAGATAACCGCGACCCATCGCAGGCCAGAACAGCCATGCAAAATCATATTAGAGAGTCACAGGCATTATTTGTTAATAAGTTTTCAGATTAACCTAGCGGTACAGTTTCTCTGCGAAGAGAGACCAGCTATCCACAAGACTGGGTGATTAATAGCTGAGTCAGCGACTGCACTGCAGCACATAGCGCTAGTTCTTGATTCTAAAGGGTTTAGAAAACCGCCACTGCAGCAATATTTTACGCTCTGTATTTACTTTCAAGTCACGACGATAAACTAACCCCGATTAATTACCCCCTATAAATTGTTTCTATCAAATGAAAACCAAATTTAGTTTTGACCGGACCATGAACTGTTAATAGCGATTTTTTAAAGACCACTTGATCAAACGCCTTGAGCATAACCCCCTGCTTAAACTCTCCTAAATCTCCACCTTTTTTAGCCGATGGACACTGCGAGAATTTCTTAGCTAGCTGGGCAAAATCCGCACCTTTTTCCAATTTTTTCTTTATCGATTCCGCTTCTAATTTAGATTTAAGCAAAATATGTCGAGCGCATGCATAAGCCATTTTCATTATCCTCTGAGAGCCCTGCATAACAACTGCGCTCGGTAATACCGCGTTAAAATAGGCTCAATATGCTCATTTACMSCWGTAATACCCATMAAGARGGGCACACTGACTCCGCTATCTCGCCGGTTTTTGCCKKGTMTTACCTTCRCTCGCAACGTTATGCAGAGGCCTCCCTCTACTGATTTCAGCTTTATTAGCTCTAATAATCAGTATTGTAACGATTTCATGAAGATATATATCCTATATTTTAAAATATGAGCTATATTTTAGTGTAACTAGTTTTATCTATCATCTGAATCCATGGTTGCAAAGTGATACTGAGAGTAGGATATTGGCTTTACAGTGCAATTGAATAATCTCAACGGCCCCACAGGTACAGTTGGTATTTTTCTAACCGCTGTAAAATCACGAGTTTGCGCTATGTGGTGCAGTGAAGTCACTGGCGTAAATGCCTGTGAGTACTTTAATTTAGTGCGGCGAGGCAATCAAAAAGTCATCGATAATTCAGAGAAACATTTACCTTGGAACTATCAAGAAAACAACGCTAGTCCATTGATAGCGGGCTTTTAGCTTTTAGCTTTTAGCCTTTAATTTGAAAATTACGCTATCTTTTCGTAAGCCCGCAATTAATGCACCAAGCACAATTGCCGTACAGGCAATTGAAATAGTATTATTGGCTTGGATATTGGTAAACATAATTAACAACGCCGTACTGATCAGTGGTGCAGCGTAAGACAACACTCCTAATAATTGGATATCACCTCGCTTCACGCCATAATCCCAAGCAAAAAAAGCTAAACCTAAAGGACCTAAACCTAAGCCAACCACAGCCAGCCACTGGCTGTTCGATGCAGGCCAATAGGACGTCTCTAAACTGAAATGGCATATCCATCCCAGCAGTGCACAAACACCACAAAATAAACCCACTGCATCGGTAGGTACTTGTTTAACCAACCGAGACGCCACGGAGTAGCTTGCCCAAATAACCGAACACGCCGCGGCAAATAAATAGCCCGTTAGGTACTCGATATTAAACTGACTATCCCCTCCTCCAAGTAAGATCCAACAACCTATCAGGGAAATAACGGCGCCTATTATATGCTTAACATATAACTGTTCGCCAGGGAGCAGAGCTGAGAATAAGATGATCAATAATGGCCAAAGATAAGCAATCAAACTCACCTCCAATACCGGAGCGTGCGCCAGCGCAAGGAAGTAACTGGCATGATACAAAAACAAACCCGAGCAGCCCAGGCACCATGCGAGAATGGGTTGTTTGATTAGTTTTAGAATCGACTGCCCAACAATCAACCATTTTAATAACTCAAGTTTCGGGATTCAAATAAAACCAAAAAGCAACACTAAGCATATGATATAAAACAAGTTGATGTCTCTTTGTGGTAAAATAATTGCTGTCTATACAAAATAAA